>DAHUXY010000096.1 GCA_027315505.1 Vulcanimicrobiota bacterium
GCGGGCGAGGCGCTAGGTGCGCTCGATGCCCCGGGCGACGACGTCGCGTTGGGTGATGGGGTTACGATCGGCGTGAGCGTCGGGCAACTCGCCGGCGAGGGTGAGGGCGAAGGCGAAGCGCCGCCTCCGGTAACCGCTCCGATCGGAGCCTCGATCGATACGAGTTCCTGGCCGTTCTGCGTCACCGTCAGGTCGATGCGCGCGGCGCTCGAGAGGTACGGGAACGTTAGTGGGCCGGTGAATGCGGCGGTCTTGTACTCGAATTGCGGCGAGGAGTCCGAATCGCTGACTTTTTCCTCGAATGTCAAGCCGTAACCGCCGCCGGTCGGTCCGCCGGCGACCGGCGCAACGGTGATGGTGGAGGTTCCGCACGCGGTAATCGTGATCGGAAGATTCGCCGGCAGCGTTCCGTCGCTGCTATCGACGTTTTGGTCTTGCCCGTCGGACGGATTCTCCGTCGCGGTCTGCTGTTCCGGATCGCTGGGTTCGACGGTACCGGTTCCGCTCTGGTCGGCGGCGCTCTGAACGGTGATGGCGGGCGGCGGACCGGCGTTATAGACGATGTCCGATGCCGTTGCGGCGATGGCCGTTGCGAGCGTTACGGTCGCGACGATCGCGGTCGATCCACTGCCGACCGTGACGGTCACCGTCGCGCCGGCAGGAAGCGCTTGCGAAAAGGTCAGTTCGCTGAAATTATTTCCGTCGAGCGTTCCGGTCGCGACGGTCGCGCCGTTGTACGTGACCGTAACCGGCGTCGCGGTACTCGAGCCGGTGGACATGGTTTTGCGCTGGGCGGCAAACGGCAGAACGCTGCCGCTGGCTGCGGCGACGGTAACGCCGATCTTGGTCGCGCCGGTCGCGCCCAGGATGGTCGGCGGCGTCAGCGAGCCGCCGGACGTGCTGCCTCCCCCGCCCCCTCCGCAAGCGGCGAGGACCAGCGCAAGGCCCGCCGTGGCTCCGAAAAGGGTGAGGGTTTTGTGCTTGATCATGAATTGGGAACCTCCGTGAAGATACCCTCACGATACGCGCCGGGTGGTGCGCGCGCCGTTGCGCCCCGTTTCGCCCGTTAGCGATCTTTCATCAAAGCACGAATCCAAGCGCTCCGAAGAGCGTCCCGGCTTGCGAGTCGCCTTCGGAGGTATTCAGAAGGCTGAAGCCGACCGCTTGGGACGCTGAAACGGTATATGCGCCGATCTGCGTCTGCCCGTCGGAGTCGTAGAGCGCTCCAAGTTTCGAGCCGCAGACGATGCACGAACCCTGCGCGCGCGCGAGCGCCGAGGCGACCGGGATCGTCACGTAACTCGCATCGCCCGCATTCGAGCTCGTGACGGTATGCATCTCCGAGCCGTCACCGTAGATGACGTCCTGGGTATTATAGCTACGCGTAGCCGCCGTCCCGACGATCGCGTACTGCCGCACGAGCGAAGCCGTGCCGGCGTAACAGCTGGGCGAAGCGGTTCCCACGCACGAGGACGTCGCGCCGGAGCGCGTCAAGGCGGCGGACCCCGTTGCCAGGGTCAAGCCCGTCAGCGGATCGCTAAAGACGATGCTCCCGAGCTGTACGCTCGCGCTAGTGCCTGATGCCGAGTACGTGTACTGAAACGCGAGTTGCCCAACGGGCGAGCCGAGCGTTTGGCTCACCGGGCCGTAGAAGGCGATCTGCACGCTCGCGAGATCGCTCGCCGGCGCTCCCCCGGAGTTGGTGAGATTTTGCTGCCACGAACCGCTCGCGACCAAGAGCGCGTTCGACGAGGCCGAGACGGTACCGGAGAGCGCGTAGCCACCCGAGAGCGCGCGATACTCCGTAAACGCATAGGTTCCGGACGTCGCTAGCGGCGTAATGTCGAACGCATCGTTGCCGGGCGCGCTACACGAACCGTCCGCGTTCTCGACGACCGCTAGAACGTTCGTGCCGTTGGCATTCTGCCACTGATAGCACCACTGCGCGAAGAGTCCGCTCCCAATCGGCTTCATCGAACCGGCCACCGCCCCCGCGTTCAAGACGCCCAAGACCCCGGCATCGGCCCAAAACGGATACGGCCGCGTGGCTTCGCGCGCAAGCCACGCATCGCGCACGCTCACGACCGGATCCGGATAGGCATTCTTCGCGTCGTCCTTGCTATCGTCGAGTTCGCCCGAGTTGTTGAGCAGCAGATTCGCGACCCCGGTCGCTCCCGCGGCACCGCTCGTGAACGACGACCCGCCGCCCGGCGTAAGCGTCGCCGGTGAAATGTTCGCCGTGCCGCCGGGCGTGCCGATGCCGAGGTTGAAATCCATGTTCGGCGGCAGCAGCGCGGAATACGCGCCTTTCGCATCGGCAAGGGCGAAGAAGTTGAACGACGGGAACAAGCGCGGTCTGTCGCTCGCGATGAAGGCTGCGGTACCCCCGGCTAGCAGGCCGTACGGCGCCGCGATCGTGCCCGTGGCGGTGAACGCGCCGCCGGCGGCTATCGTTTGAACCTGCGTCGTGGCGGTGTAGGGCACGGTGACGCCGGGGGCATTGACCGTTACCGTCACCGTGTCGATGCTCGGTTGCGACCCCGCGGGCAAGGCGGGTGCGAGATACGTTGCTTGGTTCGTCCCGGGCAACGGCACGATGGTCGCGCCGTTCGCGCTTTGCCACGAGATCTGCGCGTTGCCGAGCGAGGACACGAGGTCGTCGACGCCGGTACCGGCAGCGACCAGCGTCAGGGTGGTACCCGGGAACAGGAGCGCGGCGGTCGGAAGCAGCGCGACCCCACCCAAGCGCGGCGTCGCGTTGCCGGAAGCGTAGACCAAGACGTTAGCGCCGCCCGCGATAGCCCCACCTTGCGGATCGGAGACTTTCACAAACGGTTGGGCGGCCGCGCTGGTTTGCAGCGTTGCGGCGTATTTCGCGGCGTAGCTCGACGCCGCCGCGCGAAAGACGCCCGACCCGTCGGCGTACTGTACGCTGCCGTCGGGATACGTGACGGCGGCGTTTGCGACCGGCGAACCTGCGAGGAAGCCGGGCGGCAGCACCGGCGAGGTGCCGCTGGGCGCAAGGGCGATCGTACTCATTCCCGAGGACTCGATGACGATATGGAATGCTTGCGTTCCCACCGCCGTGGGCGTGGGCGCGACGGCGGGCGACGCCGATGGCTGCGCCGGGCCGGCCGCGGAGCCGGAGGCTGCGCCCCCGCCGCTGCATGCGCCCAGCGGCACGATCGCAGCAAGCGCGAAGGCCGCCAGCAAAGCTCGAATGGGGTGGTTCATCGCGCAGAGTCCTCGTTCGTATGGTTCGTATGCAAGTAGGCGACCGCGGCCGCGCGGCTCTCGACACCGAGCTTCTTGAGTATCCGTCCGACGTGGTTGTTGATCGTAAACGCGCTTAGTGCTAGGGCATGTGCGATCTCTTTACTCGTCTGCCCCCGCGCCACCAGCCGCAGAATTTCGATCTCGCGGCTCGAAAGCTCCGTGCGCTGATGCTCGGCGCGGCCGGACAGGAGACGCGAATAGTGCTCGACCACTGCGGCCCCGGGCGCCGCCCCGAGCGCATCGGCAAGCCGCCGTTTGTAAGCCGCATAGAGCGCGTGCCCTTCGGCGAAGGAAGCGGTCTTACCGAGGAGCTCCAAGGCCAGGCACACCGTCGCCTCGTCGAGCGCGTCGAGTGAGAGCGCGCGACGCACCGTAGCAAGTGCGTCGTCGTAACGCTGTTGCGCGGCGTAGACCGCTGCGAGCGACTGTAAACCGTCGAGCCTCGCCGCGCGCCACCGTCGCACGTGAGGCTGCAGCCATACCGGCGCGGCATCTTCTTTCGGTGCTTCGCCCAGCCGCTCGCAAGCCTCTTCAAGCAACGGCGCGGCGGTATCGAAGGCGCCAACCGACGCGAAATGTTTCCCGCGCTGAAGATCGCCGAGTGCGGATTCGCTATCGATCCACTCAACGTTGCTGCGGCGAAGCGCGATCGTCGTTCCGTCGTACACGACGTACTCGGACGAGTTGTCGCTCGCGGGCTGGAGCGCTCTGCGCAACGCATGGATCACGACGCGCAGCGTGACGTCACGCCCCTTGTCAGCATCCGGCCACAGCGCGCCGAGCACGGCACCCTTGGTGAGCGGAGCCCCCGCAACGGCGAGCAGGCGTAACAGTTCCGCGGCCTTGCGGCGTCCCCAACGCGCGTCGCCTTCCTGAATCTCTGCATCCCGCGACGAAACGCTCAATCCGGCGATCGCCGAGATGCGGAGCGGCGAGATGACGTGTTCGGGAAGCGTCTCAAGCAGGTTCGCAGCCGCGGCGGCAACCTGGGCTTGAGGATCGGTTGACAATTCATGCAGCAGCGGGCGGTGATCGGCGCCCACGCCTTCGCGCGCGGCGAGCAAACGCAACGCACAGGCGCGGCCGGACGGCGCGGCGCGAGCGTCCCTTGCAATGGCGACGAGCGCCTCCGTATCGACCGCATCCAGCCGTTCGTAGAGCGACTGCACCGCGCGCACGTCGATACCGCGGCCCAGGCACCAATGCAAGATCTCGCGCGCCGCCGGGCCGTAGCGCACGACCGCATAGGCTGCGCCCTGCGAGGTGAGTTCTTCCAGCAGCGCGCGCGCTTCTGCTTCATCGAGCGTTCTCGCGCGCGCCGATTGCGCGTCCCGCCCTACGCGCGCGATCGCATGATGGTAACGGTCTTGCATCTCGCCGAAACTTGCCAGCGCGCGATCGAATCCCTCGAGCGCCTTTCGATCCTCTCCCCGCGCGTGCGCGAACCACGCTCGCTCGAGATCGATGCGTGCCGTCAGCCAGCGATCGCCCCGCGCGAGCCGCGCCGCACGCCCGATCGCATCGGTCCATCCGGGCTCGTCGCCGCCGCGGAGCGCCACCTTCGCGCGCAACAGCGCGATTTCGCAGCGACTCGGCGCGTTGCGAACGTCCACGAAACGCTCCGCGGCATCGCACGCTTCGATAACTTCCGCGAAATCCGCATCGGCGGAAGCGAGCAGCGCTTCCGCCAACACCGTATATGCGACGCCGAGTTCTTCATCTTCGAATGAAGATCGCAGCGCCTCAACGGCCTCGCGACAACTCGCAACGGCGCGCTCGCCGTCCTCGCCGAGCATGATGAGGGCCTTCGAGACGACGAGCAGCGCATAGCCGACGTGAAACGGATAATCGGCGCGGAAGAATTCTTCGGCGAGCTCCGCGTACTCGAGCGAACGCCGCCAATCGCCGATCCATCCGTAGACGCGCGCGATCTCCACGAAGAGCAGTTCGGCA
>DAHUXY010000097.1 GCA_027315505.1 Vulcanimicrobiota bacterium
GTCCTTCGTCCAGGCGGCGCGATAGACCAACAGCGCGCTCGCGTCAACGTCCGTCGCCATCTCGGCGATCGCGGACTGCGTCAGCTGCAACGCTCCGAGCGGGGCGCCGAAGAGTTCGCGCGTTGTGGCACGATCGATGCACGCGGCCAATGCCCGGCGCGCAAAGCCGAGCGCCGCCGCGCCGACCGTGCTGCGAAAGACGTCCAGCGTAGCCATCGCAATCGCAAAGCCCCTACCTTCTTCACCGATGCGCTGCGATGCGGGAATGCGAACGCCTTCGAAGCGCAACGTCCCCAAGGGATGGGGCGAGATCGTTTCGATGCGCTCCACCACCTGCAAGCCCGGCGCGCTCGCGTCGACGATAAACGCACTCAGACCCTTCGCACCGGGCATACCCGTCCTGGCAAACACGGTGTAAACGCCGGCGATGCCCGCGTTGGAGATCCAGGTTTTCTCACCGTCGATCACATACGCGTCGCCTTCGCGGCGAGCCGTCGTCGCGAGAGCGGCGACGTCGGACCCGGCGGCTTCTTCAGAGAGCGCGAACGCGGCGATGCACTCGCCGCGCGCAACCGCCGGGAGGTAGGCCGCCCGTTGCTCCTGCGAGCCGAAGAGCGAAATCGCGCCGCTTCCCAGCCCCTGCATCGCGAACGCGAAATCGGCCAATGCGCCGTGTTGGGCCAGCACGTCGCGCGAGAGGCAGAGCGTCAAAACGTCGAGTGGCGCGATACACGCCCGCAGCCAACCGGCCTCGCCGAGCGCGCGCACCCACGCGCGCGAGGACGCATCGACGTCCGTTTCATCGTCGCGCACGCCGCACCCTTGGAGCCACGACGAGAGGTCGCGCGTGTATTGGCGGTGACGCTCTGCGAAGAACGGCCACGCCAAGTCGTTAGCGAGCATCAATTTCCCTCAAAACTGGTCGGCCGCTTTTCAATGAATGCCCGGTAGGCGCGGGTGAAATCGTTGCTCTCCATGCACATCGCCTGCGCGCGCGCTTCGGCGTCGATCGCCGCATCGAGCGGTAATGCCCACTCCTGGTGAAGCATGCGTTTGGTCATCGCGTGCGCGAGCGTAGGCCCGGCGGCGATGCCCCGCGCCAGATCTTCCGCTCGTTCGAGCACGTCGTCCGGCTCGTGCAGGGCGTTATAGAATCCCCATGCCAGCGCTTCCGGGCCGCTCAGCGAACGCCCGGTATAGAGCAGCTCGCTCGCGCGCCCGTGTCCGACGATTCGCGGAAGCATCGCGCACGCGCCCATATCGCAGCCGGCCAATCCGACCCGCACGAAGAGAAATGCAACCTTCGAACGCTCCGTGCCCAAACGCAAATCGCTAGCCATGGCCAGAATCGCTCCGGCGCCGGCGCATGCTCCGTCGATCGCGGCGACGATCGGTTGCGGGCAGGCGCGCATCGCTTTCACGAGATCGCCCGTCATTTCGGTGAATGCGAGCAACTCGCTCGGCGAGCGTTCGGTCAACGGGCCGATGATCTCGCGAACGTCGCCCCCGGAGCAGAAATTGCCGCCCGCCCCGTGCAAGACGACGGCTCGCACGGACGGCTCGTCGCGCAACGATACGAACCAATCGCGCAACTCCGCGTACAACGCAAAGGTGAGCGGATTCTTGCGCTCGGGCCGATCGAGCGTCAGCGTTGCGACACCGTCGGCGACATCGTAGCGAGCGTTGGTCATGCTTGGCCCACCATGGTTAGCGAATGCGAAATGGGAGATCTTCCTCGCTTTGCGCGCCGGAAGCGTTGCGCGCGATCACGCGCAGGCGGTACGAACGAATGAAGATGGGGGGCGTGTCGAAGACGTTCAGGTGAAAGGCGAAATTGCCGAACGACGTTCGCGGCACGTCGATCGAGAACAGATTCGAACGCACCTCGAGGCTCGCGACGTTGGTGCCGGTCACGAAATGCCCGCTCCACACGCTGCCCCGCGCAACGTCGAGCGAAGAGAACCGCATCGCGACGATGCGCGGCGGGTCGCTTGCGCGAGCGACCGGCGCGGCCGGCGATTCGCGCGCCGCGCTTCCGACGCTGACGTTGCGCGGGATACGCACCGGATGCGCGGCGCATCCGGAAACGGCGATAGAGCACGCGAGCGATGCGACGAGCCGGCGAAGGGTCATTGCCGCTAGGGTCGGCATTAAAGGCCCCCGATTCCTGCAACTCGTAGCTGTACGCGTGAACCAAAGCACGCCGCGCAATCTTGCGTTCGACTACGCCGTCGGCATCTGCTCGGTGTGGATCGCATCGGGATTCTTTCTGGATGCATGGGCGCACGGCCACGTTCCGATCGAGAGCTTCTTCACCCCGTACCACGCGGTCTTCTACACTGGGATGCTCGCCATGGGGGCCGTGATCGCGACGTTCGTGCTTCGCCGGCGCGCCCGAGGCATGGGCTGGCGAGCGTGCTTGCCGCCGGGCTACCATCTGGCGATCCTCGGGATCCCGATTTTTTTGGTGGCGGGCGCCGGCGACCTCTGTTGGCACTTGCTGCTGGGTATCGAGGAAGGCGTGGACGCGTTGCTCAGCCCGACCCACCAAGCGCTCGGGCTGGGGATCTTCTTCGTTTCCATGGGCCCGATTCGATCGGTCTTGGCCGATCGCGATCGCGCGACCGGCTTCGTTTCGCAGGCGCCATTGCTGCTGGGACTCATCGCGTGGCTGCTCCTCGTGCACTTCGGGACGGCCTACGCGTTCGACCCGGGCGCGGGGCGCACGAACGCACCGCCCTCCATCGCGGTCTTCACGCCGGATTACCTCACGGCGATTGCGATCGGATACTACAAGAGCTCGCTGAGCGTGCTTACCCTCATCTTTCAATCGGCGATCGTGACCGGGTTTGCGCTATGGTGCGTTTCGCGCCTCCGCGTGCGCCCGGGATTCTTCACGCTCCTGTACCTTTTTGGGAACGCCCCGGCGGCTGCCGCGTTCACCAACGACACACCCCTGTTGCTGGTGACGATCGTGCAATCGCTGGCGGCCGGCATCGTCGCCGATATTCTGGTGGCGCGCTTCGATCCGCAGCCCGAGCGCGCCCGGTACTATCGCTGGTTCGCAGTTCTCGTCCCGCTCGCGTATAGCGGCGCCTATCTGCTGGCGACCCTCGCTACCGATCGCTTGTGGTGGGATTGGAACGTCAGCCTGGGGGCGTGGATTTGGACCGGGGTCGCCGGATTCGCGTTGAGCCTCGTGGGTACCGCGCGCCGCGCCGCCGTATGATCGCGCCGATCGTTTGGCTGATCACGTTCGCGCTGCACGCGGCGACGGCGCACCGGTACGGTTACTTTCGCGACGAGCTCTACTTCATCGCCTGCGGCCGCCACCTCGCGTGGGGGTACGTCGATCAACCTCCATTGGTCGCGTTGGCCGCATGGCTGGCGACGCCGTTCCATCACGATCTGCTGGCGCTACGCGCGCTGCCGATACTCGCCGCGGCGAGCGCCGCGGGGCTCGCGGTACGGATCGCCGGCGAACTCGGTGCCGGGCGTTACGGCCGGTGGTGCGCGGGCATTGCCGTCGCGCTGCTCCCGGCGTATCTCTTGCTGGGGAACACCCTTACGACGACGTCGTTCGAGGCGCTCTCGTGGATGCTGGTCGTATGGTGCGCGATCCGCATCGTACGCGGCGGCACGGCGCTCTGGTGGCTCGCCCTGGCGGCAAGCGTGGCCTTCGGCCTCTATGGCAAGTATTCGATGGCGTTATTGGTGGCGGCGCTCTTCGCCGGGCTGGTCGCGACATCCGAGCGCCGCGCATTGAGAACTGCGTGGTTCGGCATCGCCGCTGCGGTCGCGCTGCTGCTGATCGCGCCCAACCTCTCCTGGCAAGCCGCGCACGGTTTTCCGATCATCGAGGTGCTCTTCGGCGATGCCGCCCATCGTCACGCCCTCAATTCCGGCGTCGCTCTCGAATACGGCAATCTGTGGCGCAATGCGGCCGCCTTTACCATCGAACAGTTCGTCTACACCGATCCCCTCATCGCCGTGCTCTGGCTCGCCGGCCTGATCGCGCCGTTCGCCGGCGCGCGCCTGCGCGATATGCGCTTCGTGAGCGTCGCGTTCGTCGCGCTCTTCCTGCTCGCCGCCGCGCTCGGTGCGAAAGGCTACTACATCATCGGCATCTACGGGCCGCTGATCGCCATCGGCGCGGCCGCGCTCGACGCGGCGGCGGCCTGGATTCGAGTGGCGTTGATGGCCGGGATCGCGGCCGCCGGCATTGCAACGATGCCGCTCTCGCTTCCGGCGCTCCCGCTGCCCACGTTTCTCCGGTATTCGCAGTTGCTCGGCCTCACCGGGTCTCCGCCGAAGCTCGTGCAACCCGTGTACGCCGAAGAATTCGGCTGGCGCCGCCTGGCGCGCGACGTAGCGCGCGTGTATAACGGCTTACCGCCCGCCCAACGCGCGCGCACGGCGGTCTATGCGGATACGTACGCCGATGCGGGCGCCGTCGACCTGTTCGGCGCGGACTACGGGCTCCCGCGCGCGATCGGGAGCCAAAACAACTACTACCTCTGGGGAACGCACGGGTACGACGGACGATCGCTCATCGCCATCGGCGCGACGCGCATCGATCGTTTGCGGCGCTATTATCGCTCCGTGCGGCTGATCGCAACCTCAGACGAACCGCTGAAATGGGTCGTCGAAGGTCCCGACCCGATCTATCTTTGCACCGATCCCATCGCTCCGCTCTCCGCAATCTGGCCTCACCTCCGCTGGTACGGGGCGTGAACTACGCCTCCGCACCGCCCGGAACGACCGCGCTCACGCCGGTGCGTTCCGAGAGGATGAGTGCGAGCGCGGCCTGCGCGACCTCGTCAACCGTCGCGATCCGGCCGCCCGGGTTCATCGCGGCGAGCGTCGAACGCGCGGCGTCTTGGGTCGCACCGGTGAATTTCGCGATGGTTTCCATCGCTTGGTGCATCATCGCCGTTTCGGTATAGCCCGGACAGATCGCGTTGGCCGTAATGCCGGTGCCCGCGAACTCCGCCGCGATCGCGCGCGTCAAACCGATGACGCCGTGCTTACTCGCGCAATAGGCCGAGATGTAGGCGGCGCCTCCCAAGCCGGCGATCGACGCGACGTTGAGCACGCGTCCCCAGCCCGACGCGGTCATGTCGCCGATCGCGGCGCGCGTGCAGAGAAACGTCCCGGTAAGATTCGTCGCGATGATGCGATCCCAAAGCTGCGTGCTCGTGCGCGCAAGTGGCGCCGATTCGGAGACGCCGGAGTTGTTGACCAAAATCGCAATCGGTCCGTACGTCGCGCGCGCCGCATCGAATGCCTGCGCGATCTGCATTTCGTCCGTCACGTCCGCCACCGCGCTGAAAAAGGCTCCGGTTCCCGGGGAGCGGCTCACGACGCTCACGTTGGCCCCTCGAGCGGCCAGCCCCGCGGCAATCCCGGCGCCGATGCCGCGCGCTCCGCCGGTGACGACGGCGTGCTTTCCTTGAATTGAAAGATCAGATGCCATGCGAAGACTGCTCCTGTTCGCGAGCGATCGTGCGCTCGAGCTGTTGTTTCCCGGGGAGATATTGAACCGGCCACGGCGCTTGCGTAAACCCCAACTCCGCGGCGGCGTGAAGCGTCCACGCCGGGTCGGCCAAGTGCGGGCGGCCAAGCGCCACCAAATCCGCGCGTCCGGCCGCGAGAATGGCATTGGCTTGATCGGCGGTCGTGATATTTCCGACCGCGATCGTCGCAATACCGGCTTCGTTGCGGATCGCATCGGCGTACGGCGTCTGAAACATGCGGCCGTACACCGGTTGGGCTTGCGGCGAGGTTTGCCCGGTGGAAACGTCGATCAAATCCGCGCCCGCGGCTTTAAACGCGCGCGCGATCTCCACCGCGTCCTGCGCGGTGATGCCGCCCTCCACCCAATCGGTCGCCGAGATCCGCACCGACATCGGGCGTTCGGCCGGCCACACCGCTCGCATCGCCTCGAAGACTTCGAGCGGATAGCGCAAACGATTCGCGAGCGTCCCCCCGTACTCGTCCGTGCGCCGATTGAGCAGCGGCGTAATGAAGCTCGAGAGCAGATAACCGTGCGCGCAATGGAGTTCGAGCATGTCGAACCCGGCGTCGATCGCCATGGTCGCGGCGCGCACGAAAGCGTCGCGGATTTCGCGCATCTCCTCGCGCCCGAGCGCGAGCGGCACGGCATTGCGCGGCCCGTAGGGGACGCCCGAGGGGCCGACCACCGGCCAGTTGCCCGAAGCCAGCGGCTCGTCCATCCCCTCCCACATGAGCTTCGTGGAACCTTTGGGGCCGGAGTGCCCGAGTTGCAGGCAGATCTTTGCACCCGTACGTTCGTGCACGAAATCGACGATGCGTTTCCAAGCCGGAACGTGCTCGGGAGCATACATGCCGGTGCAGCCGGGCGTGATGCGCCCGGCCGCGCTGACGCACGTCATTTCGGTAACGACGAGCCCGGCACCGCCCAGCGCTCGCGCGCCCAAGTGCACCAAGTGGAAATCGTTCGGCAAACCGTCGACCGCGCTGTACATATCCATGGGCGATACGACAACGCGGTTGCGCAACGCTAAATCGCGCAGACGCATGGGGCTGAAGATCGGCGGAACGCCGTTGCTTCCCGCGAACCGGCTCTCCACGCGCTCGACATAGGGTCTATCGCGCAGCCGCAGATTTTCGTGACCGATGCGCTGGCTACGGGTGAGCAAGGAGTACGCGAACTGCTCCGGCGGAAGCGTGGCGTAGCGTTCGACGTGCTCGAACCACTCGGTCGAATTGCGAGCCGCGTTCTGGAGCTTTAGAACCTCGACGCGGCGGGCCGCCTCGTACGCCGCGAACGCTGCCGGCAGCGCGTCGTTGTGCGCGAGCGCATCCGCAAGCCCGATGGCGTCCTCTAACGCAAGTTTCGTGCCCGACCCGACCGAAAAATGCGCCGTGTGCGCCGCATCGCCCATCAATACCACGTTGCGGTGATACCAACGCTCGTTGCTCACGCGCACGAAGGTGACCCAGTCGCGCCCCTGAAGATGGCGCGTATTTGCCATGAGCTTATGCCCCCGGAGATACGGCGCGAAGAGCCGCTCGCAAAACGCTATGGTTTCCTGCGTTCCCGCGCGATCGAGGCCGTGAGCCCGCCACGTCTCCTCGCGGCACTCGACGATAAACGTACTCGT
>DAHUXY010000118.1 GCA_027315505.1 Vulcanimicrobiota bacterium
ACAGCGCCCGCGATCGCCGCTACAACCGCATCCGCGGCGCGCTCGACCCCGATCGCGCGCAAGTTGCCGGCCGCCGCATACCCGAAACGGTGCGAACCGTCCGGCAACGATACGACCGCCGACACGCGGGTCCCGCCCGCATCGACGCCTACAGCGAACGACACTCCGCCTCCATTCGCGCGAGCAATTCCGGGAGTTCGAACGGCGCGATCGATCCTAGCGGAATCGCCCGCGAAGCACCGGTGATACGCGGGACGTTCGCCGCGCGGCCGCGCAGCGTTTCGTAGCCCAAGAGCGCGAACGCGATCGCTTCTTTTGCATCCACATCGATACCCACAACGGCCGTCGTTTCGACACGCATCGTCGGAAGCCGTTCGGCGAGCCGCTCGAGAATCGCGCGGTTGTGGGCGCCGCCGCCGCTCACCAGGATGCGCGGTGCGTCCAACCGCAGTCCTTCGACGGCACGGGCGATCGATTCGACCGTCAAAGCGGTTAGCGTTGCGGACCCGTCTTCGAGGCTCAGCCGCGCGAGCGCGGCCGCATGCCGAAGCAGCACGTGCGCGCCGAACTGTTCGCGTCCGGCCGATTTCGGCGCGGGACGCTCGAAGTATGGATCGTCCAAGAGGCGCGCGAGAAGCGCGGCATCGGGCGTGCCGGCTCGCGCGAGCGCGCCGCCGTCGTCGAAGGCTCGCTCCCCGTGAGAACGCTCGTTCACGAAGGCGTCGATCAGCATGTTGCCCGGCCCGGTATCGTATCCGAGCACGTCGTGCGGAGACGCTTGCCGGCCGAGCGCGGTGACGTTCGCAATGCCTCCGATGTTGAGTGCCACGCGATCTTCGTCGGGGCTGCCCAGCAACAGCGCATCCACGTACGGAACCAAGGGCGCGCCGTGCCCGCCTAGCGCGCAATCGGCACTGCGAAAATCGTAGCACACGCTGGCCGAGAGCGACTCGCGGATGGCGAACGGATCCCCCACTTGTAAGGTCGTATGCGCGGCGCCATCGTGAAAGAGCGTGAGTCCGTGCGATGCGACGTAATCGACGCGCATGGCGCCCGCGACGCGGCGAGCGGCACGAGCGGATGCCACGCCTATGCTTCGGTGCAACCGCGCCACCGCCGCAACCGTCCCGGCCTGCGGCGGCAACGCCGCGCGAATCTCTGCGGCAAGCTCCGCGTCAAAAGGCTGCGTGATACATTCCAGCAATTCCAACCGATAGGATGCACCGGCCGGTTCGATATGGACGAGCGCCGCGTCGATGCCGTCGAGCGAGGTTCCGCTCATCAAACCGATCCCGATCACGCTTCGATATCCTCGACGAGCGCGTCGTAAAACGCGGCCCTCAACGCGCGCGAGTCGCCGCGCCCGAAATAGACCGTGTTCGTGAGCAAAACGCCCAGCACGTCGCGTTGCGGATCGGCCCACACGCACGTTCCAACGAAGCCCGTGTGCCCGAAGCTGCTCGCTCCGAAGCGTTCGCCGCATGAATTGCTCGCGTTCGTCTTGAGCGCCCAACCCAGGCCGCGCCGCAGGACCGGGTCGAAGGCGGCTTCCCGCGTCGCTTCGCGTGCGAGATCTGCCGGCAGCGGGCCGGAGGCGCGCCCGCAATCGGCCGCGAGATAGATTTCGGTGAGCGCGGCCACGTCCGCCGCAGTCCCGAAGAGTCCGGCGTGCCCCGCACAACCGCCCATCAACGCGGCTTTCTCATCGTGAACGGTGCCTTGAACGCGGCCGCGCCAAGCATCTTCTTCGGTCGCGACGATCGACGAGCGCTCCCGGGCGGGCGGCGTGAACCCGAGTGAAGGGCTCGGAAAGAGCGAGCGGATCGCAGAGGCGAGCGAAACCCCGGAGATGCGCTCGATCAATGCGCCCAGCAGAATGAAGCCCAAATCGCTGTAGATGACCCGCTCTCCGGGAGGCGCCGCAAGCGGCCGTTCGATCGCAAACGTTACGATGCGGTCGGCGAGCAAGGTGCGGTAATCCGCACCCGATTGTATGCCCGAGGTGTGCGCCAACAGCATTCGCGGGGTAATGCGTTCCTGCGGCAATCCACGCCACTGCGGGAACCATCTCTCCAGCGTTTCATCCAACGCCAGGCGGCCGGCGGCAATCATCTGCAATGCGACGGTCGCCACGAATAGTTTTGTCAGCGATGCCAGATCGAACCGCGTATCGACGTAGACGGGGCGCTGCGCTTCGTCATCGCGCGTCGCACCAAAAGCGCGCTCGTACACCGGCACGCCGCGATGTTCGATCCGCGCTACCGCTCCGGTAAACGCGACCCCGCACGCTTGGCGCAGGACATCCTCGCAGCGTGCGAAGCGCTCCACTATCGTTCCGCGATACCGACGGGAAGCGTACCGGCCGCCTCGCGACCGCCGAAGAGTACGCCGGCAAGCGCCGCGATACAGGCATCGTCGTCGCCGTATGCCGCGATCGCGTGCCGCGCCTGCGGAAAGCACGTCAGATCGAACGGCTCTCGCAGCGCCACCAGCACCGCATCCTCAAATGCGTCGAGAACGGCGTGAATGGCGGCCATCTGCTCCGGATAGAAACGGGCCCTGCGAGCCAGAACGATCGGCCGGCGTTTCGTTCGCGCCAACGCGTCTGCGAGTCGCGCGCGCTCGGCATCGTCCGGTTGCAGCGAAAGCACGATTTCATGTAACGCCGGCGCTTCGCGCCGCAGCGACGGGTACTCGTCGAACGTGCCTTCGGCGCCCTCCGTCGTCGAGGTTTGGAACGAAACGACAACGGCGGTGGCCGGGTCCAGGCTCTGCGCACCTCGGACGGCGGTAATGGCCCGGGCCGCAACCTCTCGCCCGATCCCCGGATACGGCGCCGGCGCTTCCAGCGGAAGCGGAGGGCTTTGCGCTTCGCGCAGCGCCCGGACGCGCTCGCAGGCCTCCTCCAACCGCGTCCGCTCGAGCCGGCCTTCCCGGACGGCGTCAGCCAGCGCGCCGGCGGCTTGGACGGCAAGATCGATGTCGTGGCTCACGAGCGCGCAGTCCGCGCCGGCGGCAATTGCGGCGACGACGCCCTCCACGGTGCCGATCCCGCGCGCGATGGCGTCCATCTGCATGCAGTCCGTAAAGCACACGCCTCGAAAACCCAACTCATCGCGCAGGAGCCCGGTAAGAATACGGCGCGAGAGCGTCGCCGGATGGAGCGGGTCGAGCGCGCGAACGACGATGTGCGCGGTCATGACGGCTTGCGCGCCGGGCAGCAAACGCGCGAACGGAAGCAGATCGCGCGCGCGCAGCGTCCGTTCGTCCATATCGATAACCGGCAGCATGAGATGCGAGTCGTCCGCGGTCGACCCGTGGCCCGGAAAGTGTTTGAACGTCGGGACGATTCCGCCGGCGCTCAATCCGGACGCAACGGCCGAAGCTAGGCCGGCCACTGCGAGCGGGTCCGCCGCGAACGCGCGCGTTCCGATCGCGCCGCTCATCGGATCCGCCGCTAAATCCAGCACGGGAGCGTAGTCCACCGTGCACCCCGCGCGCCGCACGTCGTGCGCGAGGCTCTCGCCCACGCGCCGCGCGAGTTCGCGATCGCCGGTGGCGCCCAGCGCCATCATGGGTGGAATCGTCTGCGCGCCTTCCCGCAATCGCGCGACCCGTCCGCCCTCTTGATCGATTGCGACGATCGGCGCGAGGCCGCCGTGCAGCGCGCGAAGTGCGTCGGTGAGTTCGCGAACTTGGGCGAACGAAACGACGTTCCGCGCGAACAGGATATAGCCGGCGAAAGCGTTCTCGCGCAAGCGTTCTGCGAGATCGCTCGAAAGCCGATGTCCGTCAAAGCCGACGACGATAGCGCCGCGGGCCAAACGCTGCAGATCCGTCACAAACGCGCGGTCACTTCAGATGGATGATCTGCGCAACCAAGTGGCCATCGATCTCGCTGACGAAGACGTCGATCTGCGCGCCGGGGCGCACGTCGGCAAACGTTCCGCTGGAATCGTGGAGGTAGATCTGCGTGCTGGGAACCACCGCGATGGTGATGCGCTCCCCGCCACGGCGCACGACGATCGTTCCTTGGCTGTAGTCCACCGAATCCACGCGCCCGGAAATAGTGTGCGTAGGCGGGCTTGCAGACGCCTGCGGAGCCCAAAAGATGGCCGCTGCCAAAAGCGCCGCGGCCGCGGCGAAACCCTGTCGATTCAGAGCGCTAACAGAACGCTCCCCGGTACGCGCATCGTTTCGCGCATTACGCCCACTCGCGCGCAAACGCCTCGCGCGCGCCCGCGCCGTCCGGCCCACCCTTGCGAGCGCGTTCGACCAGGTCGCGGAGTCTGACGACCGACGCATCGTCGGCTCGCTTGCCCGCCAGCACGATCCGCAGCGCAATCAGGGTCAGATCCGGGGTGCGCCCGCCCAGGATCCGCATCCCCTCGTAAAACGGCCCCGCCGCGGGCTCGGTGGAGGGCGCCTCCAGGAGGCGCCGGACGACCTCGCCCTTTTCCGGGGAGCCATCGAGAAGATACCGATCCAGTAACTCGAACTGCATACCATGGGCTTCGCCGCACGGCTCGCACTCTGCTGCGCACTTGGGCTCTTTCCTTTGGGAGCCGCTCGCGCCGCCGAACCTGCTCACTTGTTGGCGCGCATGCGCGCCGCCAGCGGCCCCGTGTGGCGCACGCATCTCCGCTCGGTCAGCCGTCTGACCATCGACGGCGAAACGACGACCATTCAGAGCGACGCGCTCGGGGTCCGCTTCATCACCCGCGAGTGCAACGGCGCCTTGTGCCCGGGAACGTACTTCGACGGGCACCGCCTCTATTCGATCAATATCAACGGAACGACGTTGCCGCGCTCGACCTTGCCCGAAACCTATCTGCGCGGAATCCGCACCGTCTCGTCGCTCGCATTTCTCTCCCGCGATTTCACCGCCGGCGGCGGGAGCATCGAAGACGCCGGAACGGCTACGATCTCCGGCGCTCGCTATCGGGTGCTGGTGGTCTCCGACACCGATGCGGTGCCGATGCAAGTCTTCGTCGATCCGGCCACGGCGCTCGTGCGGTACATGCGCGATATCGACGGTGACGGAACGTTCGAGTACCGGCACTATCAACGGCTCGACGGCGGCATTACGCTGCCCTCGCTCGTCCTCCACAACGACACCGTTCTCGAGCGTTACGACCAACGCGAGGCCTCCCCAGCCCCCTTCGTGGTGCCGCACGGGTTGACCGTGACGTTCGCGGGGGCGGCCGTCCGCGTACCGACCGACCCCGGCAAAGCGGTGCCGGTGTTCCCATGTACGATCGCAGGCGTCGCGGTGCGCTGCCTGCTCGATACCGGCAACTCCGGTCTCTCGATGAGCCAAGGCTTGGCCGAACGCCTGAAGGCGCCATCGGTCGGCGCCTATTCGGTGGCGGGCCTAGGGCGCTACGTCACCGACGTCGTGCGAACCGGGCCGCTCGAGATCGGGAACGCGCGCTTTCCCGATGCCGATTACGTCGTGTTGCACGATATCAGCCACTACGGGTACGACGTGGTGCTGGGGGCCGACGTCCTCGCCGCCACCACCATCGAAATCGACCCCGTTTCGCACACGTTGTGGCTCGGCGCCAGCGCTCCGAACAATGCCATTTCGGTGCCGATGGCATTCGAGGACTTCATCCCGGTGGTCAACGTCGAGCTCGGAGAGTTGCAGGCTCATCTCGCCGTGGACACCGGCGATGAATCGAACATCAACCTCTCCTACGATTTTTATCAACAACATCCCACGCTCTTTCACGCCACCGAACAGCGATCGGTCAGCGGCATCGGCGGAAACAGCGTCGAGTTGATCGGCCGCATTCCCAGCGTGACGATCGGATCGTATCGCACCTCGCAGCAACGCATCGGCACGACCGAATCCTTACGAGGAACGGCGTACGGTCATCTCGGCGCGGCGTTCTTCTCGCAATTCAAAATCATTCTCGACTACGAGAACGGGCATTTGGGCCTGATCCCCGGATCGCCGACGACTCCGTAACCGAACATCGTCCACCCGAAAGGGAAGGCGCGAGCCGGTTGCCAAGGCGCGCCTGGATGCACGTTCGCTTCGCTCCCACAGCCTTATCGGTGCTTTTGTTTGCATTGGCCGCATTCCCGATCGCGGCGCGCGCATCGGCCGCGCTCGATCCATGCACGGTCGTCGCGGTCGAAATGATGGATAGCGTCAATTCCGCGCACGCACGCCCGGGCGATTTCTTCCGCTTCCAAACCGTCAATGCCGTGACCGCGGGGGCTCGCGTCGTCATTCCGGCTAGAACGATGGGGTACGGCATCGTGGCGATCGCATCGCCGGCCGGCCGCGGAGGGCGGGCCGGATCGCTGGTGTTGGAGCCGCGGTACCTCGTCCTTCCGGACGGCACGCACCTCGGCGTCGTCCTCAATCACCACACGAACGCGCTGGATCCGACCGGAAAAAGCGGCGATGCTCCGGGACTCCTGGGCGCCATCCCGGTTCCCGGCGTCGGCGCCGCCATCGGAATCTTCAACTACTTCCACAACGGAAAGAACATCGAAGTGCAACGAGGCAGCGTGTTCACGATCTTCCCGAGTGACGATCCGTCGGTCGAG
>DAHUXY010000120.1 GCA_027315505.1 Vulcanimicrobiota bacterium
CGATGGTGAAGGCTGGTTCGTCAGACATAAATGATGGGCACCGTTTGCGCGGTGCCCATCATTTCTTCCTGGATGAAGTCCTAAGTGACGTTATGCACTTGAGGCTTCACGTAAGTGGCGTTTTACGATTATTTTGGATAAAACGTTACCACAGCATCCTACGAGCATCCGCTTGTGGCGCCGCAGTTGTCGCATTTTTCGCAGCTGCCGTTGCGGACCATCGTGAGTTGGCCGCATTCACCGCAGGCGTTGCCGGTATAGCCTTTGGCGTTGGAGGCGCTGACCGCCTCGGTTTTGGACATGATCGCCGTTGCCGTTGACCCGCGCGTTATTGCCGGAGCAGGCGCCGCGGATGCTGAGACTGCGCTCGCCATGGGTTGCGATGGTGTGGGTTCGTTTTTGCCGGGGTGGAGATGCGTCGAGACCGGATGGAGCCGTTCCGCGATGCCGGCGGGGCGGACTTGCACGCCGCCGTCTTCCTCGGAGACGTACTCTTCGGTTCGCGCGTCGATGCCCATGGCGTCCATCTCCATCGACGGCTGCACGTGGGCGAGATCGTAGCGGCCCAGATAGCTCACCGCGAGCTCGCGGAAGATGTAGTCCAGGATCGAGGTCGCCATCTTGATGTGGTCGTGGCCGACAACCGGGCCGTTGGGCTCGAAGCGCGTGAAGGTGAACGCTTCGACGAATTCCTCGAGCGGGACGCCGTGTTGCAAACCGAGCGAGATGGCGATCGCGAAGTTGTTCATCAACGAGCGGAAGGCTGCGCCCTCTTTATGCATGTCGATGAAGATCTCGCCGATCTGGCCGCCTTCGTACTCACCGGTGCGCAGATAGACCTTGTGGCCGCCGATGACCGCCTTCTGCGTGTAACCGCTCCGCCGTTCCGGCATGCGACGGCGTTTGGCGATGTAGCGATAGACGATTTTCTCGGCAACTTGCATCGGCTGCGTGAAGGGCTGTTGCGAAGTCACCACATCCTCTTCGGGCGAATCGCCGCCGAGGTCGTAGCTTGCGGCCAAGGGCTGCGAGAGTTTGGAACCGTCGCGGTAGAGCGCCACGGCCTTGAGCATCCGCTCCCACGAATACTGGTAGGCTTCTTTGACGTCCGCAATCGTCGCCGTCTGCGGAAGGTTGATCGTTTTCGAGATCGCCCCCGAAATAAACGGCTGGGCTGCGGCCATCATCTCGATGTGCGCGAGCGGCCGGATGTAACGCGAACCGTATTTGCCACACGGCGTGGCGCAATCGAAGACGGCCAGATGCTCGTCCTTCAGATACGGCGCGCCCTCAACCGTCATGCGGCCGCAGATGTGCGCGGAGGCTTCTTCGATCTGTTGGTTCGTGAAGCCGAGGCCGTCGCGTAGTAACGAGAAGGAGAAGTCGTTGAGGTGTTCGCTCGACACTCCGAGCTTCGTGGTGCAGAACTCTTCGCCCAGCACATAGTGATTGAATACGAACGGCAGCTCGAACGCGCCGAGGAGCGACGCTTCGATCTTCGCCAGCGCTTCGTCGTCGAAGCCCTTGGCCCGCAGCGTCGCGCGGTTGATATGCGGCGCACCCTCGAGCGTGCCGGTACCCTTCGCGTAGGTCTCGATCGCCGCGATATGCTCTTCGCTATATCCCAGACGACGGAGCGCCGCTTCGACCGACTGGTTGACGATCTTGAAGTAGCCGCCGCCGGCGAGTTTCTTGAACTTCACGAGCGCGAAATCGGGCTCGATTCCGGTGGTATCGCAATCCATCACGAGGCCGATCGTGCCGGTCGGGGCCAGCACCGTCACCTGCGCGTTGCGGAAGCCGGCGACTTCGCCGATCGAGAGCGCATCGTCCCACATCTTGCGAGCCAGCGCCCACGTCTCTTGCGTGAAGAGCGTCGGAGCGTGCGTCACGGGCTTGACCGAGAGCTGCTCGTACTCGTGCTCCGGCGACGTATGCGCCGCCCGGCGATGATTGCGAATGACGCGTAGCATCGGTTCGCGATTGGCTTCGTAGCGCGCGAAGGGCTTGAGGCCCTGAGCCATCTCGGCCGACGTGCGGTATGCGGTACCGGTCATCAGCGAGGTGATTGCAGCGCACCAGCCCAAGCCTTCTTTGGAATCGTACGGCAGGCCCATGCGCATCAGCAGCGTTCCGAGGTTTGCGTAACCGAGGCCCAGCGTCCGATAGCCGTGATTCTTCTCGGCAATCGTGCGCGACGGCATCTGGCCCATGGCAACCGAGATCTCGAGCGTCGTCGTCCACATGCGCGCGGCGTCGGCGAACTGCTGTGCGTCGAACTCGCTGCGATCGTTCATGAACTTCACGAGGTTTAAACTAGCGAGGTTGCACGCGGTATCATCGATAAAAACGTATTCGCTGCACGGATTGGTCGCATTGATGCGATCGTCGTTCGAGCAGGTGTGCCATTCTTGAATGATGTTATCGAACTGCAAGCCCGGGTCGGCGCACTGCCACGCCGCCACCGCAATCTGCTCCCACAGATCGGCGGCCTTGATGCGTTTGACGACGTTGCCCTTGGTGCGACCGATCAAATCCCAATCGGCGTCGCTCGCAACCGCGTCGAAAAAGTCGTTCGTCAGGCGAACCGAGTTGTTCGAGTTTTGGCCGGAGACGGTGCCATAGGCCTCCGAATCCCAGCCCGTATCGTACTCCTCGACGGCTAGGCGCGTGTAACCCTGGCGCGCGTAATCGAGCGCGTTCTGCGCGGCGCCGGACGGAATGCCGATGCCGATCGCATCGCGGATCGCCGTGCGCAGCGCGACGTTGAGCGCGGGATCGAGGCGGGCGCTTGCGGGTACGCGCGTATCGTGCGCGGCCGCGATAATCGCGTTGATGTACTTCTCGAACATCCGCGAGCCGACGACGAGGTCGGCGACTTTGCGCTCCTCGCGGACTTTCCAGTTGACGAATTCTTCGATATCGGGGTGATCGGCGTTGAGGACCACCATTTTGGCCGCGCGTCGCGTCGTGCCGCCGGACTTGATGGCGCCCGCGGCGCGATCGAAGACTTTCAGGAACGACATCAAGCCCGAGCTGGTGCCGCCGCCGGTCAGCTTTTCGCCGGCCGCGCGAATCTTGGAGAAGTTTGCGCCCGAACCCGAGCCGCCCTTAAAGATACGCGCTTCGCGCACGATGCCGTCGAAGATGCCGCCTTCGTTGACGAGGTCGTCTTCGATCGACAGGATGTAGCACGCCGATACCTGCGGATGCTCGTAGGTGTTCGCCGAGCGCTGCGCTTCGCCGTTGAACGGGTCGACGTACCAATGGCCTTGCGAGGGCCCGGCGATGCCGTACGCCCAATGCAGGCCGGTGTTGAACCACTGCGGCGAGTTGGGCGCGGCGACCTGACGCGCCAGCATCCCGGCCATCTCGTCGTAATAGACGCGCGCGTCCTCTTCGGTATCGAAGTAGCCGCACTTCCAGCCCCAATAGGTCCAGCCGCCCGCCAAACGATTGAAGACTTCACGCGAATCCAGCTCCGCGCTGAATTTGGAATCGGCCGCGGGCTCCGACCGCCACAGCCATTGCGGTACGTCGCGCTCCTCGACCCGCACGGTCGCCGTCGGCACGCCCGCCTTGCGGCAATACTTCTGCGCAAGCACGTCGACCGCGACCTGGCTCCAGCCGGTCGGGACCATGACGTCCTTTGCCTCGAAAATCACCGAACCGTCGGGGTTGACGATGCGCGAGGTGCGTGGCTCGAAATCCAGGCCCGCATACGGGTCGCCGGGAGCGGAATAGAGGCGGCGAAACTTCATGTGCGTGAGATCCTTGCTTACATTGCGGAGAAGAGCGGCAGCATGGGGATTTCCGGGGACGAAAATCGAACACCTGTTCGGATCCGGTGGTGCCGGAAGCGAAGCCATCGAGCCGCGAAGGCCCTCCGGAAGCGCAGGCTTTTATCGTGCTGGCGGACACCTATTGTGCCATACCAGACTCATTAGCACAAGATATTGGGGTTGTCGTCTGTAAATCCTTGTGGGAAGACTGTCCATAACGACAAAAATCTGAGGAGGGCTTGGGGGAGCATTTGTGGGTAAAGTGGATGGAATGTGGATGATGTCGAGGATACCGGGGATATCCGCCCAATCGAAGCGCCCATGCTAGGTCCCGATCGCTTTGCCCCGCGGCTGGCCGATGTCTCGCACGAAGAACTCGAAGATTCGGGTATTCGCGGCATCATCGTCGACCTGGATAACACCCTCATGGGCTTTCGCGAAACGGAGCTGGGTGAGGACCACATACGCTGGGTCGAGCGCGCCCACGACCGCGGGTTCCGGATGGTGATGCTTTCGAATAATTTTACCCGGCGCGTAACCGGCATAGCCGACCAGCTCAGCATCCCCTGTATTCCGAATGCGCTCAAACCGCTGCCGTTCGGATTCTTGCAAGCCAAGCGCCTCTTGGCGCTACCGCGCCGCCAAATTGCCGTGGTGGGCGATCAACTCTTTACCGACGTTCTGGGCGGCAAGCTGTGCGGGCACTATACGATTTTGACGGAGCCGATCGAAGCGAAAGATTTCGCGATTACGCGGCTCTTTCGTTTGCTCGAACGGTGGGTGTTGGCCGGGCGGCGCCCGCAATGAAACTGGCCGTTATCGGAGATCCCGTCGATCACAGCCGCAGCCCCGCCATCCATCGCGCCTTTCTTAAAGAGGCGCAGATCGACGGCGGCTACGTGGCGTTACGCGTGCCGCTCCCGAACGCGATCTCGGTTATACGGCGTATGCGAATGGACGGCTATATCGGCTGTAACGTAACGTATCCGCTCAAAGAAGAAGCGTTGCGCGCCTGCGATACCCTTACCGAGGAAGCCGAGCGGGCGGGTGCCGTCAACACGCTTTTTTTCGGCCGCGATATTCTCGGCCACAACACCGACGGCATCGGCGCCCGCTCGGCGCTTGAGGCCCTGATCGACGAATCGATCTCGCTGCGCCGGATCGGCGTTCTCGGCTACGGAGCCACCGCGCGCGCGATCCTCGCGCAGTTCTCGGAGAACGACGCGTATACGTTCGTGTGGGGCCGCGACCCGGAGCGGGTGGACGACGCCTGCGCGCGTTTCGATGCGTCTCCGTGGCCCGCAACCAATCCGCCGGAAATCGTCGTCAGCACGCTGCCGCCCGAAGTGCGTTTGCCGCCGGAGATTCTCGATGCGGTCATCCGAGCGGATATCGTGATGGACGTGAATTACGGCGAACGTGCTACCCTCAACCGCCAACTCGACCGCGAAGTGCTCCCCGGAGATGCCATGCTCGAGGCGCAGGCGCGCGCTTCGTTCGATTTTTGGCTCGCCCACATCGACGGCGTCGCTCCCGCCGGATAGCCTCAAAACAACAGCCCCGCCTTGCGACGGGGCTGTTGTCTACAAACCCGGAGAAGGGGAGATTCGAACGCTCCCAATCGCGCTGCGCGCGATTGGGGCCCCATGGGTTGAAAGCCTTCGGGAGTTCGAATCTCCCCGGACAGCCTCAAAAAACGACAGCCCCGCCTTTCGACGGGGCTGTCGTATATAAACCCGGAGAAGGGGAGATTCGAACTCCCGAGACCCGTGAAGGTCTGCTCGCTTTCCAAGCGAGTGCATTCGACCACTCTGCCACCTCTCCGCGGAGGCTCGTCGGCGTTTTGCGCTTCGTTTGAACGTTCCCTTTTGGGTGCGACTTAAGCCTGGACGCTTGGCTGCGGGCGCTCCTTCGAAATCATGGCCTCGAACTCGTCCACCGGAAGCGCGCGCGCGAAGAGATAGCCTTGAGCCAATTCGCAGCCGCAATCGCGCAGAAAGTCCGCCTGCGCTTGCGTCTCTACGCCCTCCGCCTGCACCCGGAGCCCGAGGGCGTGCGCCATGGCAATAATTGCGGAAACGATGGCGAGATCGTTGGCATCGTCCGGAATATCGCGAACGAACGCTTTGTCGATTTTGAGTTTATCGATGGGGAAGCGTTTCAAGTAGGCCAGCGAGGAGTAGCCGGTCCCGAAGTCGTCGAGCGCGAGATCGATCCCGATGGTTTTGAGCTGCCGCAGAATGCCGATGGTGTCTTCCGCGTTCTGCATTGCGACCGTTTCGGTAATTTCGAACTCCAGCTTCGAGGGATGCAATTTGCTGGCGCGGATCGTATCTTCGATCGACTTGAGGAGATTGTAGTGCAAGAACTGGCGGCCCGAGAGGTTGACCGCAAGCTGCAGGTCGTCTCCGAAGCGCTTGTGCCATTCGCTCATCTGCGTGACGGCGGTGCGCAACACCCACTCTCCCAATTGCACGATGAAACCCGAGGTCTCGGCTTGCGTGATAAAGGTCTCGGGCGGCGAAAACGTGTCGTCGCGTTGCGGCCAGCGGCAGAGCGCCTCGGCTCCGACGATGCGGCCCGTCTGCAAATCGATCACGGGCTGATAGAAGATGCGAAACTCGCCGTACGTGAGCGCGTTGGAGAGCCGCTGGTGCATCGGCAATCGAAAGCTCATGCGAGAAACCCCGCGACCTTGCTGAAGTACGCAATGCGCGCGGCCTCTTCGGCGAGATCCGTCTGCATAAACGCGTCCTCGAGATGTTCGGCAATGGACGAGAGTCCGTGGCGTTCCATGATGACCGTATCGATGCCGCGCGCAAATTCCAGCGCGCAGAGCTCGGCGAGTTCGCTCGAACCGTTCGGGCGGTACGGCGTCCAAGCCAGGGTCCCGAGCGATTCGCTCGCACCCACGGTATCGCGCGGGAAGACCGTCCCCGTCCGCGACCACACGACGCAGAACGTCGGATGCGTATGCACGACGCAGCGCACGTGCGGCCGCTCGCGATATGCGGCGAGGTGGAGCGGCAGTTCGCTGGTCGGGCGCTGCGCCGAGTCGCGGGCCCTCCCGCCGGGATCGACCCGCACCAGGTCGCGGGCTTCCAGGCCGCCGAGCGATCGAGCGGACGGCGTTGCCACGATGTCGCCGTCGTCCAGGAGCACGCTGATATTGCCGCTGGTGCCCGTTACGAGCCTCCGGTCCCAGAGGCGCTGCCCGTACCGGACGATGGCCTCGCGCGCGCGCGTTTCGTCCATGCTAGACGCCCGCCGGGTGCCAGATCGTTTTGATCTCGCACGACGCGGCGATATCGTCCAAGCTCTGCGCCCGCTCCGAAAGCCACTCCTCGCGCGAGCGCTCCGTATAACGTCGCGTGCGTTTCACGTTCGCGGCGGACTCGCGCTCGAGCCCGGCAAGCGAGGGATCGGAGGCGGAGAGGAGCAGCGCGTTGACGTCCATGTGTTTCGCGAGCGTCGGTCCGATTTCGTCGCGATATCCGGTGAGCACGTTCAGCACGCCGTTCGGGAGATCGCTGGTGGCGACCGCTTCCGCAAAAGCGATCGCAGTTCGCGGATCGCGCTCCGAAGCCAGCGCGATCACCGCGTTTCCGGCCACGATCGCGGGCAGCACCACCGAGACCAAACCCAGCAGCGACGGGCGATCGGGCGCGAGCACGGCAATAACGCCCATCGGCTCCGGGGTTGAGAAATTCAGGTGCGGGCCGCCGACGGGGTTTCGGGTCGAGAGCAGGGCCGCGAATTTATCGCACCAGCCCGCATACCATATCGTGCGATCGATGGCGGCGTGCACTTCGCGTTCGGCGTCGTCGCGCGCGAGTTCCGTGCCCTCGCGCACGCGCTCGACCAACTCGGCATGGCGCGCTTCCATCATTTCAGCTAACCGGTAGAGCACCAATCCGCGCGTGCCCGGCGCGGTATTCCACCATCGCGGTTGCGCCGAGCGAGCGGCCACGACCGCATCGCGCGCATCTTTGCGAGAAGCGCGCGCGATATTCGCGCCGAAATCCTCGCCGTCCCACAGCGGATCGGTGCGCCCCGATTCCGAGCGAACGAACGCGCCGTCGATGAAGAGTTTGTACGTTTTTCGGATCGGCAGGCGTGCGTCGCCGTTCTTAGGCATACCTTGCGCTACGACGCAAGGGCGGGCCAGCCCTCGGGCGAACCTTCGGCCATGGTTGAATCAGCGTCCCCGGCGTCACTAGGGCGCGTGGTCATCACCGAGCCGTTCGACGAGCGCGGGGTCGCCGTGCTGCGAGACGCCGGCGCCGAGGTCACCTCGATGATCGGCGCCTCGCGCGAAGCCCTCCATGCAGCCTTGGCCACCGCTCGCGGGCTCATCGTCCGTTCCGAAACGCGGGTGGACGCGGAGTTGCTGCGTTTCGGCCCCAACCTCGAAGTCGTCGCGCGAGCCGGCGTCGGGGTAGATGCGATCGACGTCGATGCGGCCAGCGCCGCCGGCATCGTCGTCGTCAACACGCCCGGCGCAAACACGATCGCCGCGACCGAACAGACATTTGCGCTGCTATTCGCAGCCTTGCGTCATACGCCGCAAGCGCATGCCAGCGTCCATGCCGGCCGGTGGGAGCGCAAGCCCTTCATCGGCCACGAACTTTTCGGCAAGACGCGTGGGATCATCGGCTTGGGACGCATCGGCAGCAGCGTCGCCACTCGCGCCCAAGCGTTCGGCGCGACCGTCCTCGCGTTCGATCCGTTCGTGCCCGCCTCGCGCGCGAACGCGCTCGGCGTCGAACTGGTCGCGTTCGAAGAATTGCTGGAGCGCTCGCACATCGTCACGCTCCACGTGCCGCTCACCTCGCAGACCCGCGACATGATGGATGCGCGCGCGATCTCGCTGCTGCGCCCGGACGCCGTATTGATCAATTGTTCGCGCGGCGGGGTGGTCGAAGCGCAGGCGTTGTTGGATGCCGTGCAAAGCGAGCGCATTCGCGCGGTTGCGATCGATGTGGTGCCGGTGGAGCCGCCGCCGCCGGGGTCGGCTTCGGCCGCACTCCTCGCGCATCCGAGCGTCATCGCGACGCCGCACCTCGGAGGCTCTACCTTCGAAGCCTTGGAGCGCATCGCGCTCGAACTCGCTCACGACGTCGTGCGCGTTTTGGGGGGACGCCCGGCCGGCGGAGCGGTCAACGCGCCGAGCCTGACCGGAAGCGATGCCGAGCAAGCCGGCTACGTCGATCTGGCCTTTCGGATGGGCGCGTTGTTGCCGCAACTCTTCGACGAGGCATTGCGCAACGAGCTTGCGATCGTGCTGCAGGGCGACTTGGAGGCCGTCGATGCCGAGCCGTTTGTCGCGGCCGTCCTAGCCGGCGCGCTGCCCTTCGCGAGCGATCGTCGCATATCGATGGTGAACGCGCTCGCGGTGGCCCGCGAACTGGGCGTCCGAACGGTGGTATCGACGGCACCGGCGCACCCTCCGTTTAGTTCGTCGGTGACGCTAGCCGCCGGCCGGCACCGCATCGTCGGCACGCTGATGACGACCGGGGCGCGAATCGTCGAAATCGACGGCTTCGAACTCGACGCGGTCGCCGCGGGGGCGATGATCGTCACGCGACATCGCGACGTTCCGGGCATGGTCGGCCGTATCGGAACGCTGCTGGGCGACGCGCAGGTGAATATCTCGACGATGCAAGTTGCGCGCACGACGCGGGGCGGCGAGGCGATGATGCTGCTCGAAGTCGATCGCGATATCCCGCGCCCGGTCGTCGATGCGATCGCGGGCGTCGAGGGCATCGCAGCGGTTCGGATCGCACGGCTCTAGCGTGGGATTCGTCTACGTCGCCCGTCACGGCGAAACCGAATGGAACCGCGCCGGCCGCTACCAAGGGCAACGCGAATCGATGCTCACCTCGATCGGGCACTCGCAAGCGCACGCGCTCGCCCACGCATTTGACGGGAGCGCCCTCGGGCGCATCGTTTCGAGCCCGCTGGCGCGCTGCGTCCGCACCGCCGAGCCGCTGGCCGCGCGACGCGGTTTTACGGTGGAGACCGATGCGTTGCTGCTCGAAATCGATCACGGCGACTGGGAGGGACGCCTGCGCTCGGAGATCGAGGCAGACGACCCGGAGCTGCTGCAAACCTGGCGCGAACGGCCGGATCGCGTGCAGTTTCGCGGCGGCGAGCGCCTAGCCGACGTCCGCGAACGCTGGCGGACGTTTATTCGCTCGTTGGACGGGAAGACTAACGTGGTGGTGGTTACGCACGACGTCTTGGTACGCATCGCCATTCTGGAGGCTACGGGGCGCCCGCTCTCGCAGTTGTGGCAACCGCGCGTGGTAAACGGCGGTTTTGCGACGTTGTGGGCCGGCGACGAGGGCCTGCAACTACGGCAGGAGTGTTCCGCCGGGCACCTCAAGGATTTAGTCGTCGACGTAGCCCAACAGGCGTTGTAACCGGCGCCGCATACACTACAGGAAAGAAAGAAGAGAGCAACGCTATGCCCAAACCGGAATCGTTCCTCACCGACGTCAAAACGCTGCGAGCGCGGGCGCGGGAGAATATGGAACGCGGCGCGATCACCTCAACATACGAACTCGACCCGAAGGTCGTGATCGACGTCCTCAACCAAGCACTCTCGACCGAGA
>DAHUXY010000128.1 GCA_027315505.1 Vulcanimicrobiota bacterium
GCGGGCCGGCAAGTGAACGACGCGGGCTACCCTGCCCGATTGGGGGACCGCTGTTGGATTTTACCTCCTGTAAAATCCAACGCTGCTACGTTTTTTGGGCAAAGCGAAGCTTTGAAGCACACCTCCTGTGTGGGCCCAAAAAATCGCAGCTCCCCCAATCGGGCAGGGTAGCCCGCGTCGTTCACTTGCCCGCTAGTACGCAGCGTAGTATGTGTAGGTAAACTTCCGCATCGCGGATGCCGCGGCGATCGTTGTGACGATCACGAATGCTGCCGCCGCGCAGACGAGTCCGCCGGCCATGGCTCCCGGTTGCGCGTGGAGGATCAGCGCGACGCTGCACCAGGCGATACTCGCGGCACATGCGATGGCGCTGCCGAGCAGCGGCCATCGCGGGCGGCTTAAGAAAAACAGGAGCTGCGCGTTCAGCAGCCCGAGCATGATGAGCGCATAGCCGACGACGGCGTAACGGAGGACCAGGAGCGAATCGGGATTGCCGCCGCCCAAATGGGGCGACGCAACGACGAGCGCCCCAACGGTTTCGCCGAGTGCGACGGCTGCAAGCGTGGAGAGCAGAACGGCGAGCACCCCAAGCCCATAGAAGCGAAAGATTCCCGCCTGCATCGTTTCGGTCAAGCCGATGCCTGCCTTCGCGCCGGCGAGGATGCGCTTGGGCAGGGCTTCGAGGATGACGTTGACGACGCCGGTGACGGGGAGCACGGCCAGCAACGCAACGTCTGCTCCCAATTCGTAGACGGCGGAGTACGCATAGCCACTTCCGCCGGCGGCGGCGATGCCTGCGAAGATGCGGTCGCACAGGATCGAGGCGAAATAGAGTAATCCAAATGTTGCGTACGGGAGCGTCGAAGCCACGATCGATCGCAAGGAGGGGGGAACGAAGTCGCTTCTCGCGCCCTCCGCGGCGCGAGCCAGCCAACGATAGGTCGCAAAAAGCACGAGCGCGCCGATGGCTCCGATTTCCGCTGCGAGCGTGGCCGGCTCCCACGGCACGTCGACGTGCCGGTGGAAGAGCAGCATGAAGGTCGCGCCGGTCACGAGGGTCGATGCCGTTGCGATCGCGATAATCCACGCGAAGCGCCGAAGCGTATAGAGCGGAACCAGCGAGAGCTGGAAGAGGGAGCTTCCGGCGCAGAAGCTCGCGGCCAGCCATGCGTCCGGGTTGCCGTACGCAACGCGGAGCGCCAGCCAAAGCAGCAATGCGGCGAGCAGGGTCGTGCCGAGCGCGAGGATGATGAAGCGTTCGAACGTCCATCGCATCAGGCCACGGTTATCTTGTAGGAAGTAAAACGTCAGCCGGCGCGCGATGGCCTGCGAGTAAAAGCCGCTGACCAATTGCGCGACGTACACGCCGAGCGCGATTGCGGTGGCGAGGTGGAGCGGGGTCGAAAGGCTCGACCATAGCGAGGCGCCGAAAACCGCCAAGCCGATGACGGCGATGATCCATGGGCCTGAATACAGCGACCCGATCGCGTAGTCGCGACAGGCGTCCACGAACCAGGAGAGATCGCGGCGCTCGGTGCGCTCCTCGTCGCTCACGTACTGATCGATCAGCGCGGTAACGTCGCGAGCTAGGGCGAAGAGGTCGGGATACCAGAGCTCGGCGACGATGTCGTTCGAGTAGCCGAGCGATTCCAGCAGAATCGCGACTTCGTCGACGCCCTTTGGCCGCCATCCGCGCCCGAATCCGTCGCTGCGGCAGATCGAAACGATGCTTCGCGCGGCGATCTCGACCTCGCGTGCGCGCCGCTCGAACGGCTCGAAATCGGCGCTATCCATGCGAGGCGGCTGCGGGGACGTGCGCGGTTGCCGCAACCTGCGCGTAGAGGGCGCGATAGTTATCGAGAAAACGCTCCTGGGTAAAGAATTCGAGCGCGCGTTCTCGAGCGCGTTTCCCGGTCGAACGCGCGAGCTGCGGGTCGCTGAGATACGGGATGAGCGCCTGCGCGAGACGTTCGGGCCGTTTGGGGGGAACGACGCTTCCGCAATCGCCGATCGCCTCCCGCACGCCGCCGACGTCGGTCGCGACGACGGCCTTGCCGCACATCATCGCCTCGATAATCGTGTAGGGGAAACCCTCGGAAATGCTCGAGAGCGCGACGACGGTGGCGCTGCTGTAGGCGGCGGCCGGATCTTTGGTGGATCCCATGAAGAACACGGTCTCTTGGAGACCGAGTTCTTCGACGAGCCTTCGGCAGAGGGCATCGTAGTCGGGATCGTGCACGGGGCCCCAAAGCTCGTACCGCACGTTGGGCACGCGTTCGCGCACGTGGGTGGCGCTCGCGATCATGGTCGCGACATCCTTGAGCGGATCGATGCGCAGCACCGCGCCGACGGTCGGCGTTGCCGGCCAAACGTCGCGGTCGGCGAAGCGACGCCCGTCGACGCCGTTATAGATCACGCGCACGCGCGCATCCGAGACGCCGTAGTATTTTTCCCACGTGGTATTGTACGTGCATACCGGCGCGATGACGTCCGAAGCGGCGTACGCGGCACGCGCGATCGCGGAGAAGAGGTTCTTCTTGATCGCGCGGTCGCTGGCGGGAAACCCGGCACGAGCGAGCGAGAGCACCCGCTCGCGCAAATAGACGCCGTGCTCGGTGAGAACCATCGGCGTGCCGCGGACGTCTTTCGCCGCGATCGCCGCGAGCGAACAGAGCCCGGCGACGCTGGTGTGCATCACGTCGCATTCCGGCAGTTCGATCGCCAGCGGTAGCAGATAGCGATAGAGCGAGCGAACGAGTTCGATCGCTTCGAGCGAACTCATGAATCGCGCGTGCCAAGGCTGCGCGCGGAAGAGATCGAGCGCGGCGGTCCACGTCTCCTCGCGCCGCATGGTCCAATCGTAATCATTCTCGCGGAAATACCGATAGAGCGCGCCGATGGCCTCCACCAGCTGGTAGGGCTCGCCGTAATCCATGCCGCGCACGACCTGCCCGAGAAAGGCCGTAAAGATCGGGACGAACTGCTGACGCAAGGCGCGCACCGACCGATGCCCGGCGCTGCCCAGATCGCCCGCATTGTATTCGGTCAGACGCTCGTGCCCCCAGAGCGGAATGTTGAGCACGCGTCGCACGTTGCTCGGGAGTTCGTACTCCAGCTGCGCGGCGGGATTTCCTACCAGCGCGTAAACGTCGAACGTCATCTCCGGGAGCCCGGCGATCAGATCGCGGCACCACGTCGAAACGCCGCCGCGAACGTACGGATACGTTCCTTCGGTTAACAAGCAGATACGCATCAGCGCAGGTTCGACGGCCGGTCGTCGGAGATGACCGAGTGCATCGATTCGGCGATCTCGACCGATTTGCGCGCCAGCTTCAGATTGCCGGCTGCGAGAAAACATCGCGCGGCGTTCACGTAGGCGTCTTGAATCGCCTTACCGTCGTTCGACGTCTCCGCCCACGAGAGATACATCTTCCCCGCAAGGCGCAAAAATTTGTTCGAGAGATCGAGATTCTGGAGCTGGCCGGCGACCGCCGAAGCGCTACGGAAGGCGATCGCCGCGCGGGGAAACTGTTTGGCTTTCTCGGCGCGTTCGGCTTCGGCGACATAGTGCGTGAGCGCTTCGCGCAGCTTTCCGAGTTGCTGGGCTTGCACGGCCGCATTCCAATAGTCGCCGTCGGCGGGGGGCGCCGCATCGACGTAGGTGTCTTGCACGGGCGCGTCCGTTGCGACGGCGCCGTGCGAGGGCTGGGGCGACACGACGTCGTCGGCAAGGAGTTTGCGCCAACGGAGCTGCTGCTCGATGCGCGCGACCAGTTCGCGCGAGTCGAACGGTTTGGTGAGGTAGTCCTGCGCGCCGGCTTCGAGCGCCGATACCTTGTCTTCGGTGCGCGCTTGACTCGTGAGCATGACGATCGGAATGTGGCGCGTGCGTTCGTCGCCCTTGAGTTTGTGGGCGGCGCTGCGACCGTCGAGAATCGGCATCATCCAGTCCAACAGAATGAGATCGGGGCGCACGCCTAGTGCCGTTTCGTACGCGAGCAACCCGTTGGAAACGGCCGTTACGGTAAAACCGTTGCGCGAGAGCAGCGTCTGCAGCAGTTTGCGGATCGCGGGGTCGTCGTCGGCAATCAGTACGTGCCCGCGCTTGGGCGATTCGAGCGCCGACGTTTGATTGCCGGAGAGCAGGGCCGCGCCCAGCGCGGCAGCCCAGGTTTCGATCGCCGCCGCTTCGGCGAACCCGATCGCGCCGTCGCTATAGCATTCGACGTAGCCGTAGGCCACGCCGTCGCCTAAAATCGGGACGCCGAGATAGGCACCGTGCGGAATCGCGCCTTCGCGCGCATCGGCGCTCGGTTTCGCGTGGAGCATCGAAGCGCCCACTTCCAGAGAGCTTGCGATCTGCTTTGCGGTCAGCCCGCCGTAGACGATGTTACTCTGCGCCGTTGCGCTCCCCGCGAGGATCGCCTCGCCCGTACCGGGAGGCTCTACCAGCCACACGCGCACGTGTGCGAGCGCAAAGTGCGCTAACGCATCGTGCGCGGCGTCCGCAGCTAGCTCGAGCGGCGATCGCATCAAATATTGACTCCATACGAAATCGTCGGGCGGAAATCGAAGTAGCTGCGATTGGTGCCGATCGGCAGCAATGCCGCGCGCGTGTAGATGCCGGCCGCCTCTTCCAGCGCGATCGAGGGGCCTTTGCGGCCGAACGGATGGAAGCGCACGCCCGCGGTGATCTCCGCAACGTTGTCGTAATAGAACGAGTGGCTATCGGCGGTGAGTACGCCGCGAACGTAGGTATCGATCGGCCGGCGTACCGAGCCGGAGGTGCGGCCGGTTTCGAGCTGATTGTAAAACACCGCGTCTTGATAGCGGCTATAATACGTGCCGCTGCCGTAGAAGTTCCCGTACGTGCGCTCGTGGTTATTTGGGCCGCCCCATTCGCGATAGAGTTCGATGCCGCCGCGCACGTCGCCGCCCGACGGGACCGAGGCGATCGGCCCGATCGAATGCGTGGCTCCCGCTTGTGCGAAAATCCGTAGGCCGGCGGGCGTGGTATACTGCAAACCAAATGCGCCGCCCGCGTAGTTATCGGAGTAGATGCGCGGAACCGATCCGCCGGCCGATTTAGAATCGTCGTTACCGAAAACGTCGACGAACGGTCGTATGCGAGCGTTCGGCGAGCCGACCGGTTTGTAGGCGTCGACGGAATAGACGAAGTCGCCGTAGCGGCTCTCGTTGACCGCATAGGTGTAGAGGTATCCCGCCTGGTCCGCCTGCGCAAAGGCGGTCGTAGCGGCGACGAGCGCGAGCAACCAGGGGAGTGCCGTGCGGCGCATTTAAGGGTTCCCTTCGAACAGATCGTACACGTGCAGCGAGCGTCGCGCCTGTAGCCAATTGCTCGCATAGAGCGTGGCTCCGTCGAACGTCAGGTCGCGAAGATCGGCGTTTACGGCAATACGATCGACGATGGTTCCCGTAGGTTCGAATGCGACGACGTCCTTGGCCCGGCGATCGAAGGAGTAGAGCACTCCCTCATGGGTCGCGAGCCCCGCAAAACGATTCTGCCGGGTGCTCTGTGCGAGCGAGGGGTCGAGTTCGAAAAGCTTCATCCCCGTCGTAACGTTGAAAACCGAGCCATGGTCGTCTATTCCGTAGAGGACGCCCGCGTCCATGGCGATGCCCACGAGCCAGTTCATCGCAGCCGGGAGCGGCGTATGGGAAACCAGCGTAGCGCCGCCGGCGCCCAGCGTGAAGGCATCCAGATAAGGCCGTGGATGCGGATCGAAGCCGGCTTGCTGCACCGCCCACATATGCGTGGCATCGCACGCTAGGCCCGAAATGGCAGCGCTACCGCTGGGGCGCTCGGCGGTTAGCGGCGGGAAATCTTGCGTCCCGAGTACTCGCCCGTAGCGATTGAGGGTGAAGATCCTTGGCCGGTTGGTCGCCGCCGCCAGCAGCCCGCCGTTATGCGGGCAAATCGGCCCGACGTCGGCGTAGCGCCCGTCGGCGATCTCCGGGTACTCATCGCCCGTCCCGACCAATGCCGAAAGCTCGCTCTCACGAAAATCCGCACCGACGCCCAAGCGGGGCAACGCCCAGATGGAATCGCTGCGCTGGGCGAAATGCGCCGCACCAGGTAAAGATACTGCAAAGGCGGCCCGATAGCCGGCGTTTTTGAGCGCCTCCACCACAAGCGGCTGCAGCCCGTGCGCGTTCGAATGCCCGGCCTCAAGACGGGTCGTGGGATCGGCCCCGGGCGCTAAAGCCGCGTTCTGCCCGTACTCCCCGCTCGGAAAAGCGAATGCGCGAATCGGCGCTCCGATGACCGGCTGGAACGTCGTGCGCATCTTCAGCAAATCGGCTTGCACGCGAGCCTCGAATTCGCGCTTTGTCTCAAAGCGATGTTTATCGGGGAGCCAGGCGAGGTTGGCGTACCAATACGGCGAGAGCGTACCTTTGCTGTCGATCAAGAGGTCGCTATGCCCGGCGAACCCATGCGATTCAATCGTCCAAATCCCCGATTTGGCCATACGCGTGAGATCGGCGCGTCCCAAGCGGCCCGGAATACGCGGATTGTCGGTCGCATGGCCTTCGAAGAACATCGTCGCAACGTCGCCGTGCTTGCGCAGGATCGGCGTGGCCACCGTGAGCGCGGTGAGGAAACCGTCGTCAAACGTGAGCAGCGCGGGATGCGGCGGCAGCGCTGCGGCACCGACCGTGCCTTCGAAGAAATCGAGCGCCAGCGAGAGGGGAATCACGTGGTATCCATCGGTCTTCAGATCGGTGAGAAAGCGATCGAAGGCTGCCGGGCTCGTCCAGGGCTTCTGAACGTGGTCGACGCCGTGGGCGCTCTCGATCGGATCGTTGCTGACTTGATGGAACAGGAGCACGGCGATCTCGGCAAACGGCTTTGGAACGAGGCGTTCGTGAAGCGTCAGAGCGCGCGCCGGGGCGACGGTCAGGGCCACGAGCAGAAGGACCTGCATCAAGGCAGCCCAGCGTTGCGCCTGTCGTAACGATCGAAGGTACATCCGTTGCATCTTACCCCAAAGAACGCGTGCGTACCGACGACCGATGCATGACTGCCCGGCCCAGGCATGTATCTGCTGCCAGGAAGGCCTAGCAGGCGGGAGTAACCTCCCCGCCATGAACGCACCGCTGATCGCTCGCATCCTGGGCGTGCTGCTTCTGCTTGTGGGAATCGCGGGGTTTTTACCCTACGTCACGGCGCCGATGCCGTTCGACGCGCAGGTCGTGACGCTCGATCACGTCTATCGGATGCTCGCGTATCTCTTCCCCGTCAATGCCGTGCACGACGGGCTGCATATCATCTTCGGAATCTGGGGATTGATCGCGGCACGAACGTTCGCGAAAGCGGTGACGTACTGTCGCGCGGTCACGTGGGTGTACGCCGTCCTGGTCGTGCTGGGTTCGATCCCGATAACGGATACGCTCTTCGGCGTCGCACCGATTTACGGCTACGACGTTGCGCTGCACGCGTTCATCCTCTTGCTCGCAGCATACGCCGGTTACGGGCGCGGGTCGCTAGAGAATCCGTTGTAGCGTACGTGAGCTAGTAAGAAGCCTCGGTGTTTTGGGGGACCTGTGATTTTTGGGCAATCGACATGGATGTCGACTTCCTTTGGCCGTTGCCCAAAAACATAGGAGTAGGAGGCGTGCAGGATGCACGCCGACGAACGGTCCCCCGAAACGCCGAGGCTTCTTAGTAGCTCGCGTACGTCGAGCCCAGTACTCTTATGCGGCGAGCGGTTCGGCGCGGCTCCAGGCGTCGTCGCGCAGGCGCCATGCCGTCAGTGCGCCGCGCGCGCTCCAGGCGACGATCCACGCGATCGGTATGCTGAACAATCCCACATGCAGCCGCTCGATGCAGAACCACGCAATCGGCAGCACCAAGACGCCGCACAGGATGCCGACGAACATCGAGAATTGCGTGTCGCCCGCCGCGCGAATGGGTGAGAGCGAGACCATCGCCCAGCCTTTGATCGGCAGCGTGATCATATGTACGGCAAGCGGCAGCGCGGCAGCCGATGCGATGACGGCGTTGAGCGTAAAGAGATACGCCAGCGGCCATGCAAAGATCGCGACGAAGACGCCCGCGATCGATGTGACCCATAGCGTCAAGTGAAGCGAGCGACGCAGAAACCAGCGCGCCCCTTCGGCATCGCGCGCACCTAAGCGTTGCCCGATGACCGTTTGCGCGGCGCTTTGCAGCGGGCCGGGAACGACGAACGTGAGGTCGCTCACGACGTTGAGCGCTCTGAATCCGCCGATGGCTACGGCACCCAGCGGGGCGAGCATCGCGACGATAGCGATATCGGGCGAGACGATCGCCAGCCCGAAGACCGATTCCGGCAAACCGAGCCAGGCGCATCGAGCGGCGAGCTTCCAATCGAGCGTCATGGACGAAAAGACGCGATAGATGGGTTTGCGCGCCGTATAGACGACCGCGAACATCGCGGCGATCGCCTCGGAGATGAGGGTGGAGATGCCGGCGCCGACGATGCCGTACGGGTGATGCGTCCACCATCCAAGCGCGAGCACGAGCAGTAACGGGATGTGGACGAGATTGATGATGGCGAGCAGATAGATGCCGAGTTTTCGATTGCCGGCGGCGCCCAAGCCGACGATCAGCGTTGCGGAAATATTGATGGGGATCAGCGAGAAGCAGCGTAGCGCGAGATAGACGCCGCTGGCATGCGCCGATGCCATCGACCCGATCATCAGGTGGATGATCGGAACGCCCGCGAAAGCGCTGGCAATGGCTAAGGCGACCGCCGCGATACAGGGGATCACGAAGCCCGCCCGGACGGTGCGGCCGAAGCCCTCCACGTCGTGCGCGCCGATGCGCTGCGCCGCGATGATGCCCAGGCCGCTCCACAAGCCGGCCAGCGTCATGATGACGGTGAAGAAGACGGTGGTGGCCGCGGTGACGCCGGCAAGCGCGACGGCGCCGAGGCTGCCGATGGCGATCGTATCGACGATGCCCAGCAGTTGATCGCCGAGCATCTGTACGGCAAGCGGAAGTGAAAGGCGCCGCACTGCGGCGCCCACTCGGCGGTGATCGACGATCATGGACGCGGGGGTCATGTGCGCCGGTGTTCGTCCAAAGCGCGGAAGAAGGCTTCGATTTCAGCCTCGGTGGTGTAGAAGTGGGGGCTCACTCGCAAGCCGCATCCCGGACGATAATCGAGGAAGACGCGATCGGCGATCAATCGCTCGCTCACGCGCTGGGAGCCTTCGAAATCGATGCCGATCCAGCCGGTGCGGGCGGCCGGTTCGAGCGGCGTATTGACGCGGAGTTTGCGCTCGAGCGCCATCCCGGCAATCATCGACGTGAGCCGCACGTTGTGTTCGCGAATGCGCGGCACGCCGATCGAGCGGATGAGATCGTGCCCCGGTTTTGCAACCACGTAACCGGGAATCGTCGGCGTGCCGGTACCGAAGCGATACATCGAGGGCGCGTGGCGCATCGGCGCATCCTCGAAGGCGAACGGCGAAGCGTGCGCCATCCAGCCGGTGACGGCCGGAAGAAAGCGGTCGAGCAGCGCCGGCTTGATGTAGAGAAACCCGCAGCCGGGGCCGCCCATCAGCCATTTGTGCGATCCGCCGGTCACCATGTCCAGGTCCCAGGCCTGCACGTCGTACGGGTAGACGCCGGTGGTTTGATAGGCGTCGACGCAGAGGATGGCGCCCACCTTGCGGCAATGCGCTTGGATCGCGCGCACGTCCGCAACCGCGCCGGAAACGTAGTACGCGTGGGATAGCACCGCGATCGCGGTGCGCTCGGTGATCGAGGCGATGATACGCTCGGTCGGAATGGTGCGCCCGTCATCCGAATCGACGATCTGCACGGTGGCGCCGTAGCGCTCCCATTCGCGCCACACGTAGGTGAGCGACGGAAACTGCAGCGATTCATAGACCACTTCGTTGCGCTTGGCCTTGAAATCGAAGCAGGTCGCGATTGCCGCTTGTAACACCGAAACGTTCGGGCCGAGGAACACGCTGGCGGGTGCGGCGCCGATGATCGCGCCGATGCCGTCGGCGATTTCGCCGATTCTGGGCAACCAGCGCTCCCACGCTTCCGGGCCGTCGGTTGCCCAATCGTTCCAGTAGTCATCCAACGCCGCCTTGGCGCCGAGCGGTGCGGCGCCCATCGAATGGCTGACCAGGTAGGTCGAATTCTGCAAGATCGGAAAGTCTTCGCGCCGCAGCGCCTGGGTCAACGTCGAACTCATGCGTAGGTTCCTTGGCCGAGGTGCGAGCGCACCTCCCAGAGTGCGGGGAAGAAGCGATACTCGAGCGTGCGCTTCAAGTACTCGGCGCCGGACGATCCGCCGGTGCCGGTCTTATGGCCGATCATGCGCTCGACCATACGCACGTGCCGTCCGCGCCAGAGCAGAAAACGTTCGTCGAACTCGATCAGATCTTCGAGGAGCATGTACAGGTCGTAGTGGGCGGCTTCGTTGACGTAGATCGTGCGTAAGCTTTCGACGAGTTGGGCTTCGTCGTCCACCGCAAACCCGCGGCGCGCGAGTGCCTGCTTGAGGCGTTCGTAGAGAGAAGGTTCGCGCAAGCGCGCATCCAAACGCGCGCGCTCCGGCGAACTCATGGTGATGTGCTGCAGCGTCTCCAAACGGCGCACGCCGCACAAAAACTCCAACTCGCGAAATTGGATCGATTGAAAGCCGCTCGCCGGATTGAGGTGATCGCGGAATTGGTTGAACTCTTGCGGGGTCATCGTTTCCAAGATGTCGACCTGCTGCTCCAGCAGGCGCTGAATCGTGTGAATGCGCTTGAAATGCTTCGCCACGCGGTGAAGTTCGTCGCGATCCAGGGCCCGGCACGCGGCTTCGACCTCGTGCAAGACCTGTTTGAACCACAATTCGTAGACCTGATGGATCACGATGAACAGCATTTCGTCGTGATGCGGAGGCGACGAAACCGGATGCTGCAAGGCGAGCAAATCGTCGACGCGCAGATAGCTCCCGTAGGAAAGGCGTTGATCCACGACGCTACTGAACCGTTACCGTGAACGTTGCGCTCTTCGCGGGAGCGGCATTACTCTCGAACGGGCGCGAGTAGTTGAAGGTGATCGCCGTCGTACCGGTGCGATTTGCGTGGAAGACGAAAATCTGCTGCCCGCCCGCGCCGGGGAGACCGCCGAGCGGCGGTTGATACATGTTGCCTTCGTATGCGAGGAGCTTTCCGTCGAAGCCGCTTGCCGTCCACGAATACCCGGTGGTGACGTTCGAAGGAAGCGCGATGAAGAAATCGTCGCCCGCGGCGACCATCGCCGTCTGCGAGGCATCGACGAAGACGGTGGCATGCAGTTGCATGGCAAGCGCGGGTGCCGCGCAGAGCAACGATGCGAGGGCTATGCTGGCGGCGATGTTGCGGATCATGCCGAGTCCTTTCCGATGCGAGCGTACTCCCGGTCGATGCTGCCGCGCAGCACGTGGTAGGCCATCAGATAATCGCCCCGCAGGGAGGCAAACGGTGCGCGGAACGTCTCGGGCTTGTTGTGCTCGATGGCCGCGTGCGAGTACCACGCGGGCCCGTATCCGGCGGCCAAGCCGGCGGCGGCCAGCCACGGCTTGCGCAAAGCGATCGCGCCCAAAACCATGGTGGTTGCCGCGATCGTCCCGGCAACGTGAAAGGCTCGGGTTCGCGGGTCGCGGTGGGCGTAAAGGTACCGCGGCCAAAACTCTGCGAAGGTCATAGTACCGAAGGGCTTACGGGGCTTGCCCCGCTTCTCCTCGAAAGCGACAGCGTTCCTCGTTCGACACCTTGGAGGGGTAGATGAAGTTTCGCTACGCCGCCGTCGTACTGGCGGTGCTGACCGCGTGTTCGCATGGATCGACGACGGCGACGTCGGGTGCGGGCCCGTCGTCGCAAACGGCGGCGACGAATCCGGTCGATTTCCCGCTCTACGCCGGGAGCGCCGTCATCGCGACGCGTGACTGGCACGCCACCGTCGGCGCGACGACTGCCCAAAACCAGCGCAGCATCTACGGCCAGGGCGCGGGGTCGTACGCCGGGCACGAAGTGATCGCGCAGACCGCGGCGACGCTTCCGCAGCTCGAATCGTGGATCGACGCGTTCGACCGGACGCCGCCTCTGGGCTATACCGTCGCTCTCAAGGGCGGCTCCCTCGACGAGGCGCGCCTGCGCGCCAACGCGCTCGGGCTGGCGTTCGGCTCTTTCGAGAAGCCCATCGCGGGCAAGCGCCATACCGTGGTGGTGATCGCGATCGATCCGGCCCAGCTCGACGCCAAAGCCGGCTCGTTCATCAGCCTGATCGGCAAATACCAGATGCTTCCGGCCGCGTTTCGCGACCCGATCGACGCGCAAGCCAAGGCGCGCACCGGTTTTACGGTGAGCGAAGCGCTCGATCCCAACACGCCCATCGGTGCGGCCCTCGGCGCGCTTTCGACGCTGCGCTCCTCCGGCCAACGCGGCATCGTGCTGCTCGACGCTACGAAGAGGTAATGTGATCCGTTCCGTATTCCTGGCATGCGCGCTGTTGTGCGCCTCGGCCGGCAGCGCTGTGGCCGCAACGCCGGCGACCCCGTTTCCTCAAGTCTATTTCGGCATTCAGGGGCTGATGATCGTGGGGCAGCATCGCGACGTTGCCGGCGTGCAGCACGGTATCGGCGGCGCGCCGCTCCTCGAAATTCGCGCCGGCACCAAGCGCTTCGCGCTGCATCTGGAAGGGATCCCGGTTGTGAGCGCGCCGCAGCGGGCCTCCGCGTTTTACGGCCAGGCAACACCGGCTTTAGGCATCTTTAACGGCGACGTAGAGGCCGCGCTCGATGCGCGGCGCGAGGTGTGGCTCGGCATCGGCACGACGATCATCAACCAGCGCACGCCTCTGCCGAACCTTCAGCAAGTCGTTTCGTCCCGTTTAGCCGGCGTGCGCTACACGCTCGTCGCGCGCAGGCCCACGCGATCGCCCGGGCACTTCATCGAAGCGTATCTTGGCGTGGCACCCAGCCTTGCGGGCGTCGATCGTTTTCTCTACAGCGACGGTGTCAGCGCGCCGGTGAACAAGGACGAACGCGCCTCGGAACTGGACGCATCGCTCGCGTTCGGCTGGCATCACCGCAGCACCGAGTGGCTTTTCGGCCTGCGGACGCTCAATTTCACGGCGCGGTTTATCGCGACGGGCGAGGCGGCCGACCGGAACGTGGGGATCGGCCCGATGGTCGAATGGCGTCATCTGCTACGGCCTTGAGCAGCCCCTCGAAATGCAGCAGCGCGCGGCGGGTCGAGCCCGCTCCGGCGCCCTTGACGCGCCCGTCGGCGCCGACCACGCGGTGCGCGGGGATGAAGAGATCGAGCGGCGACCGGCCCATCGCCATGGCGACGGCCCGGTGCGCGCGCGGATATCCTAACGCGCGCCCGACGTCGGCATAGGAAATCGTCTCGCCGAACGGCAGTTGCGCGACGAAACGCCAGATCGCGAGTTGCATCGGCGTGCCCGCCAGGGCGAGCGGCACGTCGAAGCGATCGAGGCGCCGCGCGAAGTAGGCGTTCACTTGGAGGCGCGCCTGCGCTAATAGCGGATGCGGCGTGGACTCGCTCTTGGCGCGGGTTCGGGCGACAAAATCGCTCGCGGTAATCGCCTCCCCATTGGTTGCGACCAGCAAATCGAACCCCAACGGCGTGGGGATGCGCGCGCGCAAAGCAGGGATCGCTTCTCCGTTGCGAACAAGCAGGTGCGATGATCGTTGCACGCTACCGTTCATTCATCGTTCGCGGTGGGAGCCTTTCTTCGACGTTGGTCCCGGCGCCATAATGCGCGGAAAGACGCTTTTTATCAGCGGTGCGAGCCGCGGTATCGGCTTGGCGATCGCCTTGCGGGCCGCTCGCGAGGGCGCCAACATCGCCATCGTCGCGAAGACGGCGCAGGCCCATCCGAAGCTTCCGGGCACCATCTTCACCGCGGCGGCTGAGATCGAAGCTGCGGGCGGCCGGGCGCTGCCGATCCAGTGCGATATTCGCAGCGAAGAACAAGTCGAAGCCGCGGTCGCGCAAACGGTCCAGACGTTCGGCGGGATCGACGCATGCATCAATAATGCGAGCGCCATCGCGCTGACCGGGACGCTGCAAACGGATATGAAGCGCTACGACCTGATGCATAGCATCAATACGCGCGGCACGTTTCTCTGCTCCAAGGCGACGATTCCGCACCTGTTGAACGCAGCGAATCCGCACATTCTCAACATGGCGCCGCCGCTGGACATGCACCCGCGCTGGTTTGCGGGACACGTCGCCTACACGATGGCGAAGTACGGCATGTCGATGTGTACCCTCGGGATGGCGGCCGAATTCAAGAGCAAGGGCATTGCGGTAAACTCGCTCTGGCCGCTGACCGCGATCGATACCGCCGCAGTACGAAACGTGCTCGGCGGCGACGGTATGGCCAAACTCTCGCGCAAACCCGATATCGTCGCCGATGCCGCGATCGCGATTCTCGGCCGTCCGGCCGCGGAATGTACCGGCAATTTCTTCATCGACGAAGAAGTGCTCCGCGCGGAGGACGTCAACGATTTTGCGCCCTATGCGAACGATCCGTCCTCGCCCCTCGTCCCCGATTTCTTCGTGCCCGACGACGTGCTCGCGCGCTCGTCGACGCCGCTCCAACGATTGCCGTGGTCATGAACGAACAAATTCTCTACACCAAAGCGGGCGCGATTGCGACGATTCGCTTGAATCGCCCGGAAAAGAAAAATGCCCTCACTGCCGCTATGTACGCGACGCTATCCAAAGCGATCGGCGATGCCGAGCGCGATGCGGACGTACGCGCGATCGCGCTGCTCGGCGGTAGCGATTTCACCGCCGGCAACGATATTGCGGATTTCGTCGCGAGCGGCGGAATGGGCGACGACCCTGCGCCGGTGCGCTTCCTGCGGGCGCTCGGCGACTGCTCGAAACCGGTGATCGCGGGCGTGCGGGGCGCGGCGATCGGGATCGGCACGACGATGTTGATGCATTGCGATGCGGTCGTCTTGGGCGATTCCGTGAAGATGGCGATGCCGTTCACGAAACTCGGACTCGTGCCGGAAGGCGGATCGAGCGTCCTGCTCCCGCTGATTGCGGGACGCATGCGGGCCTGGTGGCTGCTGCTCTCGAGCGAAACGTTCGGGGCCGAGGAAGCGATGCGCATCGGGCTCGCCACGCGCGTGGTTGCCGACGATGCGACCGACGCGACGGCCGTCTCGATGTGCGAACAGTTGGCGAAGCTCCCGCCGAAGGCTGTCGCCAACGCGAAACGCATGCTCAAGCAACCCTTTGCCGAGCTGGTTCGCACGACGATGGACGAGGAGTTTCGCGCCTTCGCCGAAGCATTGCGCGGCGACGAGGCTCGGGCCGCGCTAATGAGCTTTCTACAACGGTAGTGCCGATGCGGCGCATAGCGCGCGCGGCCTATCGCCGCGCGCCGTGGAAAAACGGCTACGGGACCACCCTGGATATCGCAATCGCGCCGGGGAGCGAGCCGGCATGGCGCGTCTCGCTTGCGAACATCGAGCGGAACGGTCCATTTTCGGACTTTACGGGATACGATCGCACGATCGTCGTCGTCAGCGGGACCGGATGCGTGCTGCGATTCGACGATGGTGAAGTCGCGCCGCTCGAAGCCTTACGGCCCTACGGATTTCGCGGCGAGCGGGCCGTTTCGGCCGACCTCCAAAACGGACCGGTCGAAGCGCTGAACGTGATGTCGAAGCGCATCGAGTGCGCGCACCGAGTCGGCGTTCATCGCCCGGGCGCCCCCCTGCAAGAACCGCGCGGGGCGCTGGTATCCTTGCTCTACGTGCTCGATGAGGACGGCGCCGGCGACACCGTCATCGACCCATCCGATTGCGCCGATCTCGCCCGGCACGGCATCGACGTGGTCGTGGACCGCTTAGAGGATCTGCCGGGGTAGCCTAGCTTGCGTGCGCCTCGAACAGTAAGAGTTCCGAGAGTTCGATTGCGGGCGAGAACAGGAACCCTTGCGCGTACGACACGCCGAGCGATCGCAGGACGCTAAACTGCTCGATCGTTTCGACGCCCTCCGCGACCGTGTAGAAGCCCAGCGTTTTTGCCAGTGCGACGATGCTGCGGACGATAGCCACCGCCTGCCGGTCGGTCGCGAGCGGGTCGACGAACGAGCGATCGATCTTGAGCCCGGCGATCGGGAGACGGTGGAGATACGCGAGCGACGAGTGGCCGGCGCCAAAATCGTCGACGATGATCTTCATGCCGTCGCCGTGCAATTGCTCGAGTACCGCATGGGCCTGATAGGCATCGGTCATTACCGCGGTTTCGGTAATCTCGAGCCGGATGTGATCGGTTGAGACGGCATGCATCCGTAGCGCGTCGCCGACTTGGTTCGCGAGCCTCGACGTCGCGAGTTGCGAGGCGGAAATGTTCACGGCGATCGTCGTATTTGGAAAGCGCCGAAAGAGCGTGGCCGAGTCGCGGCAGACGCTGTTGAGGATCGAGGCGTCGATCGCCGCGATCAAACCGTGCGATTCGGCGTAACCGATGAAATCGGCGGCCTGCACGACACCGTGGCCGGGCCGGTTCCAACGCGCGAGCGCCTCAAACGAGACGATAGCCCGCGATTCGACGTCGACGATGGGTTGGTAGTACGCTTCGAATTCGTCGTGCTCGATCGCATGGTGCAGGTCGTTTTCCAGTGCGGACTCCGCAGCCACGCGCTCTCGCATCGCCGTATCGAAGATGGCATATCTCGCACGGCCGGTGCGTTTGGCATGGTACATCGCGATGTCGGCATCGCGTAGGAGCTCTTCGGGCCGGCTATAGCTCGCATCGACCAGCACGACGCCGATCGATGCGGCGGTATAGATTGCCTGGCCGGCCAACACCATAGGCTCTCGCAGGCAGGCGAGGATGCTTTCGGCAACGGCGTGAGCGTTCGCGGCATCGGTCGAGAGCAGTATGACGAATTCATCGCCTCCAAGCCGCGAGAGCGACGCATGCGAGGGGAGCGCCTCGCGCAAGCGCGTCGAGATGAGCTTTAACAGCGAGTCGCCCGCCAAGTGCCCTAGCGTGTCGTTGATCATATTGAAATGATCGAGATCGACGAAAAGGATGGCGTGATCGAGCGCATCGGGGCTCATCGCGATGGCTTCGGAGGCAAAGCCCCAGAACGCCGAGCGGTTGGGAAGCCCCGTCAAGGCGTCGGTTTCGGCGGCTTTGCGCAATTCGATTTCGACGCGCCGTCCGACGGCGATGACGTTTTCCAAGCGAGCCTGCTCGATATCGCGTTCGACTGTGACTTCACGCGATTTCCAAAGACGGATCATCCCGATGCCGAGCAGCCCGGCCAAAACCCACACGACGCCCGCGAAGGCGACGCTCCCCCACAGGATGCGAACGCGAGCGGCATAGAGCGGGGACGCATCGCTCGAAAGATGGACGATCGCTCCGGTGTACCGGAGGGGCAATTCGCGGGCGATCCGCGGCGTATTGCCGTTCTGCGAAACGGGACCGGTTGCGAGCAGCGTTCGCACCCGGTCGCTGCTCTCGATCGATCCGATGTCGCCGCGTTCCAGCGCCGAGGCCATGAGAGCCTTAAAGGTTACAGTGAGCGTGTCGACCGCCATGACGCCCACCACATGGCCGTTCTGGCGGACGGCTTTCAAGGTACTGATGAAGCTGCGACCGCCTTCGTAGTACGGACCGGCGAAGGCGATTGACCCGCGGGAACGGACGGCGCGCTTGTACCAGTACAGACGGGTGTAATCGTCGGCCTTATCCGAACCGTCGTTCTGCCAGAGTACTTCGTCTATACCGCCGGGCACGAGGCGATCTTGGGGTGACGGTGTCGGGCCCGGTAGCGCCGCCCGGGGGAGGCGCGCCGCATGATCGTACACGCTCACCAGGCGCGTGTGCCCGTCGAAGGCATACGGCGCATAGAAGATGCCGAGGCCGTAGACGCTGGGGTTCTGACGCGAGCGATAGAGCCCTAACACGAGTTGCCGCACGAGCCGCAGGTTGCCGCGCTGGGGCGCCGATGCCGAGGCGCCAGTTGAGGCCAGTTGGATCGCGTCTCCAAAGAAGTCGTCGATCCGCTGCTCCATGAGGTGCAATCGCAGCAGCTGCGACGATTCGAACTGGTGCCGGCTTTGGGCGATGCGCGCGCGAGCGTCCGCGGCGATCAGCCCCGTAGCCAAGACGGCGGCGATGACCAGGACGATCAACCAGTACCACGGCCTCCGATAACGGAGCGCGCCCGACGCAGCCGCCTCAAGCCCCATGAAAGCTTTCCTCCGTGTTTGCCTTCCTGCACTCCAGCCAGCACTGCGTTCGACATTGATCGCCCGGTTCATCGTGCTCGCGGCCCCCATCGGGGAAGGGCGACCTCACGGCCGC
>DAHUXY010000125.1 GCA_027315505.1 Vulcanimicrobiota bacterium
GCTGCTCATGCTCGAAGGCACGATGCTGGGGCTTTTTCTCGCCCGCGACGTGCTGGTCTTTGCGCTCTTCTGGGACTTGATGCTGCTGCCGGTATTCTTCGGGCTCATCGGCTGGGGGGAGCATCGGGCGACGGCGTGGCGGTATTTCATCTACAATTTCGCCGGCGGACTGGCCTTGCTCTTGGCCACGGCCGCATTCGGCGTTCTCAACGGATCGACCGACGTCATCGGCGGCAGCGCGCATCTCGTCGGCGCCTGGGTGCCGTGGATCTTCGCCGGATTCACCGTGGCGTTTTTAGTGAAGACGCCGGTCTGGCCGCTCCATACCTGGATGCCCTTGACGTACGCGGATACGCCCGCGCCGATGGTCGCCGTCGTCAGTGCGGTGCAATCGAAGGCGGGCCTCTACGGCTTCATCGCCATCTGCATGGCCTTCATGCCGGATTACCTCAAGGCTTACGCCGGTATCCTTATCGTGCTGGGCGTGATCTCGCTGCTCTACGGTGCGTTCGCGGCCTTGGTGCAAACCGACGTCAAACGCATCGTCGCATATTCGTCGCTCTCGCATCTCGGCCTGATCGTTGTGGCGATCGCTTCGTTCAATGCGATGGCGCTGCGAGGGGCGATAATCTACATCATCGCTCACGGACTCTTCTCCGCGGCGCTCTTTCTGATTATCGGGTTCGTTGAAGAACGCGAGGAGTCGCGTTCGCTCCTGCGACTCGGCGGGATCGGAAAAGCCAATCCGCGCCTGGCCGGCGCGCTCTGCATCGCGGCGCTGGCGGCGCTCGGGCTGCCGGGGCTGGCAGGCTTCGCGGGCGAGATCGTCATCTTAACCGGCGTCTTTTCGGCGGGCTATCTCTGGCCCACGATTCTCGCGCTGGTTCCGATCGTCGTAGCGGCTGCATATATGCTGCGGCTTTTCCAGGGTGTGATGAACGGCCCCGAACGCGAAGATCTTCCGGTTCGCCGGGATCTGAGCTGGCTCGAAGGGCTCGCACTCGCTCCGCTGGTGTTGGCGCTCGTCTTCGTCGGCATCAATCCGCACGCCTTAACCACCTTCGATACCGCCGCGTTCAGTGCGGTCGCAACCACGTTAGGAGGGGCACGATGACGAACATGGTGAACGGCGCGGATTGGGCCGCGCTCGCTCCGCTGGGTATCGTCGCCGTCACCGCGCTCGTGGTGCTGCTGGTCGATCTGGTCGCCCGCGACCACGCATCGCGCAATGCCTCGATCGCGATCGGCGTAGCCGGAACGCTGGTAGCGGCGTTCGTCTGCGCGCGGGGATACGGCATCAACTACGCAGCCTTCGGTGGCGCGTTCGTGCAAGGTGGCTTCAGCACCGTCTTTCAGGAGATCGTCCTCGCAGCGGTGCTCGGCTCGCTCGTTCTTTTCGCCGCGATCGGCAAGGAAACGCGCGTCGCCGCCGCCGTGGCGCTGATGCTCTGGTCGGCGTGCGGCGCGATGCTCATGGCCGGTGCAGCCAGCCTCATGACGATTTTCCTCGGACTGGAATTGCTCTCGCTCGCGCTCTACTGCTTGTGCGGCCTCTCCGACCGGCCGACCGCGCGCGAAGCCGCACTCAAGTATTTGATTCTCAGTTCGACCGCATCGGGCTTCATGCTCTACGGCATGGCGTTGCTCTTCGGCGCGAGCGGCAGCGTGCAACTCTCTGCATTGGTCGCCCCGGCGCTCGCGGTTTCGCCGCTCTATTGGGTCGGCTCGGGTTTGTTCTTCGTCGGCATCGCGTTCAAACTGAGCTTGGTCCCCTTCCATACTTGGGCGCCCGACGTGTATGAAGGCGCGCCCTTACCCGTCACGGCGTTCATGAGCGTTGCCACCAAGGCGGGGACGCTTGCGGTATTGGCCCGCTTCATCTACGCCGCCGTACCCAGCACGATCGCCGAAAAGCTGTTGCTGCCGATTTGGGTGATCGCTGCGATTTCGATGATCGCCGGTAACGTCGGCATGTTGGCGCAGCACGATCTCAAACGCCTGATCGCGTTCTCGGGCATCGCGCAAGTCGGCTATATCCTCACCGCGCTCGCGGGCGGATCCGCGCTCGGACTGCGCTACGCTATCTATTACCTCGTGGCGTACGCGGTCATGAATCTCGGGGCGTTCGCGATCGCCGCGACGCTATCGGGGGATGGAGAAGAAGGCTCGCGCCTAGCCAACTATCGCGGTTTGGCCAAACGCCGCCCGTTAGCAGCCGCGTTGATGAGCGTGTTCTTGATCGCGATGGCCGGCTTGCCGCCCACCGCCGGATTTCTCGGAAAGATCTTGATCCTCTCGAGCAGCGTGAGCACCGGCTACGCGTGGCTCGGCGGCGTCCTGATCGCCGGCACGGCGATCTCGCTCTATGCGTATGCGAAGATCGTGCGCGCGATGTACGGTCGCGACGAGCACGCGCACCCGCACGGCGCCGCCCCGGCCGTGCCTCTCGCGTGGGCGAGCGCGATAATCTGCGCGGTCGTTGTGATCGTCATGGCCTTTTATCCCCTTACGCCGAGCAATATTCTGCCGCTCGTACGATGAGCCAGGACTTCTTTGCGGTTTTCGGGAGCGCCGTTCGCGGTTTACGCGCACGGCTCGACCGCGTTCTGCAGAGCCACGGCTTGCGGCTGGGGCAGTACCAGGTGCTCCGCGTTCTGTGGGATCGCGACGGCTTGACGCCGCGAGAACTCGCCGATCGGCTCGATGTCGAGATGCCGACCGTCACCCGAACCGTGCAGCGGATGGTGCGCGACGGTTTGGTACAACGCGAAGCGCACGGGTCCGACGCGCGCTCCGTCCGCATCCGGCTCACGCCCCTTGGAAACGACAAAAAGGCCGAGGTCGCTCGCTTGTTCGGCGATGAGGCCGAGCGCGCACTCACAGGATTCTCGCCGGAAGACCGCGCGGCGTTCGTCGCATTCCTCGAACGCATCAATACCAACGTCCGGAGCTAGCCGCCGGGAAGACGCGAGCCCTCGGCGACGCGTGGCCCACGGTTGGGGGAGCTGCGATTTTTTGGGCCTTCACAGGATGTGAACTTCAAAGCTTGCTTTGCCCAAAAAACGTAGCAGCGTTGGATTTTACAGGATGTAAAATCCAACAGCGGTCCCCCAATCGCGTATCCGGTCTCTCCGCCTCCGGGCTACAGCGCTAGCAGCGCCTCAATTCACGCGCATCGGGACGCCGCTGATGTTCGGGCGTTGCGGGCGCATCGGGGGTTGCGGCGAGGCCGGCGCTTCGACCGAGGCGGGCCAATAGCGAAGTGCGAGCGAGTACGCGAGATAGTCGTTGTACGCGTCGCAATCGTTCTGGATGGTGAAGCAGCGTACGATCCACAGCGGAATCGTAATGAGGACACCGACGCCGCTGAGCAGCGCGAGCGTCATCAGGATGCCGCGCTTGTAGTCGCCGAAATAGTACGATTCGCCGCCGACCAAGCCGAGCAGGATGGTGAGCATCAGCGCGATCGTGGGGTCCTTGGCGTAGCGCTGGTATTCATACACGAACGTGGCCTGGGCTTCGGGGCGTAGTTCCCGGGCGAGCATCTGCGAGTACGGTGTCATGGTGATCCTCCGCCGTTCATTACGGTGACACGCCTCCGGGTGTTTCGCTCGGGGCGAGCAAATCGTAGGCGTCGCGAAGCTCGGCGGCGGATGGGATCGGAGCCCCGCAGAGGGTGCCGACGCAGACGTAAGCGGCCGGGCATGGGGAGCCCGGCAAGCCCGCCTCCCGAGCGCCGGCCCGGTCCAGCGTTCGCACGCTCGCGAACGGGGTGGGAAGGCGCCGCGCCGCTTCGCGGAAATCGCCGGTTTCATCCACGCTTCCCGTCACCTTGATCGTGACCTCGGGGGCGAGATAGCGCTGGACGGCTCGCACGTAGGTTGACGCGAAGGACCCGGCGGCGGCGAAGGAGCGGACGTAGAGGGCCAGGGTTCGTTCCGCGGCGGTGCGGAAGCGCGGCTCTGCGGTCATCGCGGCCAAGCGCAGCATGGCTTCGGCAAAGAGGCCGTTCTCCACGACGGGGCGATCGGGCACGTCGAGCCGGCCGAGCGTCGCTTCGATCCCGGCGTGATCGTAGACGCCGCCGTCGGGTGCGCCGAATCGCTCGACGATGCGATCGGCGTGCGCCGCCGCGCGCTGGATGAAGCGGGCTTCCCCGGTCGCTTCGTGCAGATCGAGGAGCGCCCGCACGTAGGCGACTTGGTCGCCGAGCAAACCGCGTACCCGGGGCGCTTCATCGGGCGCCAGAACGTGATAGAGCAGGCCTTCGGGGTCGCTCATGCGTTCGTGCAAGGCGTCGAGGGTGGCGGCACCGTGCGCGGCGAGGGTGTCGTCGTCGAGCGCGAGCGAGGCCCATGCGAAGGCCCCGGCCAGGCCCGCATTCCAGTTCGTGTAGGCTCGCCGGTCGACGAACGGCGCGGTCCGTTTCCGGCGCTCGTCCATCGGTAATGCAAAATACTCTTCGTCCGCGTCTTGGCTGCCGGCAAAAAAATGCGTTGCCGGATCCAGCAGTACCGTTTGGACGTAGCGTAGCGCGGACTGCAGGGTGGCGCGGGTATCGCCGGTCGGCGCCCAAAGCATCAATTGCGCGAGCACGCGCAAGAGGCCGCCGTGGTCCTCGGCCATTTTTTCGAAATGCGGAACCGACCAGTCACGGGTCGTGGAATAGCGGAAGAACCCGCCTTCGACGTGGTCGTACATGCCGCCGCGCGACATCTCCCGCAGCGTCCGCGCGACCATCTCGTAAAGCCGATGCTCGCCGGTGTATCGCCACTGCGCGAGCAAGAGTTCGAGCATTTCGGGTTGCGGAAATTTCGGCGCTTCGCCGAAGCCGCCGTATTCGGCGTCGTAGCCGGCGGCGATCTCGTCCACGACGTGCGCGACCACGTTTTGATTGAGATCTGCAACGGTTCCCGCTTCGTAGCTGCCGCTGCGCGAGCGTAGCTCCACCGCACGGGCGGCGATGCCTTCGCGTTGCTCGCGGTAGAAGCGAGCGATTTCTGCAAGCGCGCGCTGCATCTGCGGTGGCGCGAGATAGGTGGCGCCGGTGATCGTCGTGCCGTCGGCGGCGAGAAATACCGTCGTCGGCCAACCACCCATGTTGTAACGAGCGTTGATATCGGGGCGCTCGTCGTTGTCGATGCGAACCGGTACGAAATCGCGGTTGATCGCAGCGATGATCTCCGGATCCGAATACGACGTTTCGTCCATGACGTGGCACCAATGGCACCACACGGCGGAGATGGAAAGCAAGACCGCTTTTTCCTCGCGCTGCGCCCGGGAGAAAGCCTCCTCGCTCCAGGGCATCCATGCGATGTCGCTCGCGCGATTGGCGCGGGGTGAAAAGTGAAACTCAGTCGTCATCGTCGGAAAACCCCCGTAGGAAGGATGTCCCGTAAAACACCGCCAGGAGGGCAAAAGCCGCAAAAGTGGGGATGAGAATTGCGGTCGCGCCGGTTGCGGCGATGCCGGCGAACAGGGCGGCTAGGCCAAGGGCCACGAACGCGTAGCGCCGATGGGTTGCCGCCGTCATACCGTACACGCTCGCGTCGTAGTACCCCCCGCCGCTGCGACTGCGGTACCAAGCCGCCGCGGCCAGGGCTACGCACAGGCCGGCGCCCAACACACTCCAGATCATCACGGCCTCCTCATTCGCGATACGGGTTTACGCTTGCCTTGGAGCGGGAAAGAAACCGAGGTTAGATTCGGAATCTCTGCAGGAGCAATACTATGAATAACGACCCGGTCATCATCAAGGAAAATGGCGGATCGAGTGCAGCGGCGCTCGGAATCACGGTCGTCGTTGTGGCGGCCATCCTTATCGCGCTCTTCGTCTGGCATCCGTGGACGATGACGAGCACGACCAATTCAACCACCACGACCACGCAGCCGGCCGCCGGACAGGCCCAGCCGCAAACCCAAACGCAGAAGAGCACCACGACGACGAACGGAAACGGCGGGGGCCAGTAATGGGCGGACTCCTCTGGGCGATCATCGTCATTCTCTTCATCTTCTGGCTGGTGGGGCTTTCGTTCCACTTGCTGGGTGGTTTCATCCACATCATTTTGGTGATTGCATTGGTATTACTGGTCATTAATCTGATCACCGGGCGCGGCGCGCGCATATAGCCGGACGTAGGTAACGATGCGCAAAACCGCGCAGAGTGGGGCACGGGCGAGCTCGCTTAGCGAGCCGCTCGCTGCCTATGCGGCAAAGCGCGATTTTGCGAAGACGCCCGAGCCCGGGGCGGTGCGCGCGAAAGCGTCGGCGCGGTTACGATTCGTCGTCCAGATGCATCGCGCATCGCATCTCCATTACGACGTGCGCCTCGAAGCCGGCGGGGTATTGGCTTCGTGGGCGGTCCCGAAAGGGCCGACGCTTGCGCCGGGCGAGCGCCGGTTAGCGATGCACGTGGAGGATCATCCGCTCGCGTATCGCGATTTCGAAGGGACGATTCCCGCCGGACAGTACGGTGCGGGCAGCGTCATCGTATGGGATCGCGGAACGTATACGCTGGCCGAAGGCTCCGATCCGGTGCGCGAGATCGCCGGCGGAAAAATCAAAGTCCGGCTCTCCGGCAAGAAATTGCGCGGCCTGTTCACCTTCGTGCGCATCAAGTCGCGCGAAGGCGAGAGCGGCGAACCGTGGCTGCTCATCAAAGATGACGACGATGCCGCCGATCCGGGATACGATCCCGCCGACCATCCGGAATCGGCCAAGAGCGGTAAGACGCTGGCGGATATCGCCGCCGACCCAAAAGCCAAAACGTGGCAATCGCGAAAAGCCGCGGATCCACCGCCGCGTGCCGACCCTTTGCCGCACGTGGAATCGCCCATGCTCGCAACCTTGATCGATGCTCCGTTCGACGGCGACGACTGGCTGTTCGAAATCAAGTGGGATGGATACCGCGCCATTTGCACGATCGACGCGCACGGAAAGCTCTCGCTAACGTCGCGCAAGGGCGGCGACCTGCTCAAGACCTTTCCCGATCTTCGCGCCCTCGGCCAAGCGTTCGCGCATACGCCGATCGTCGTCGACGGTGAAATCGTGAGCCTGGACGCGCGGGGCCGATCCGATTTCAGCCGCTTGCAGCAACACGGTACCACGCCGGAGCAGTTGACGTTCGCGGCGTTCGACGTGTTATATGCCAACGGCCGCGACCTGCGGAAAATGCCGCTGGAGGAGCGCAAGCACATCCTCGAAGGCCTCTTCCGCGACGAGAGCGTCGTGCTTTACCCCAAACACGTGATCGGCACCGGCGTCGCGCTCTACGAGCGCGCCGTTCACAATCATCTCGAAGGCATCATTGCGAAGAAACGTTCGTCGCCGTATCATGAGGGACGCACCCGCGACTGGTGCAAAATCAAGGCGCTCGCAGAGCAAGAATTCGTGATCGGCGGATGGACCGAGCCGCGAGCGGGGCGCCACGGATTCGGGGCGCTTTTGTTGGGCGTCTACCAGGGCAAAAAACTCGAATACGTCGGGCACGTAGGTACCGGATTTACCGCTCGCTCCCTCGCGGATCTGAGCAAACAGCTTCGCGACATCGAGCGCAAGACATCGCCCTTTGCGGATGAAGTGCGCGCGAATACGCCCGCGCATTACGTTAAGCCCGAGTTGGTGGCTCAGGTGCGATTTTCGGAATGGACGCGCGAAGGGCGCTTGCGCCAACCCGCGTTTCTCGGGCTTCGCGCGGATAAGGACGCTCGCGAAGTCCGCAAAGAAGTGGCGCAGGCGAGAACGGCATGAGCGAGCCACGCGTCGGCGTCCGGGTCGGCTCGCGCACGCTCTCGCTTTCGAATTTGACGAAGGTGCTCTATCCGCGAGACGGGTTCACCAAGGGGGACGTGATCGATTACTACCGGCGCGTCGCGCCTCAGATCGTGCCGCATCTGCGCGGCCGTCCGTTGACGTTGCAGCGCTATCCCAACGGAATCGATGAAGAATCGTTCTTTGAAAAACACGCCCCCAAAGGTACGCCCGACTGGGTGGAGCGCTTCGACGCGTCGTCGTCGGAGGGCGGCAAGAGCGTTACGTACATCATCTGCAACGACGAGCCAACGCTCGTGTTCGTGGCAAATCTCGCGGCCTTGATCCTCCACGTATGGACGTCGCGCATCGGAAGTATCGACGATCCCGACTTTGTTTTTTTCGATCTCGACCCCGGCGAGCAGTGCACCGTCAAAACGCTGGCGCGCGTCGCCGTGGCCCTGCGAGCGACGCTCCGGGAGATCGGCCTCGAATCGCTGGTAAAGACCTCCGGCGGTATGGGCCTGCATGTGGTCGTGCCGTTGCAGGCGGGTTACGGATACGCCGCGATCAAAGTCTTTGCCGAGGCGATCGCGCACCAACTGAGCGCGGTGTGCGGGCCCGACGTGACGTTGGAGCGCACGATCAAGAAGCGCGACGAGCGAGCGGTGTACCTCGATTACGTCCAAGTCGGCCGCGGGAAAACCTACGTCGCACCGTATTCGTTGCGCGCTCGCGACGGCGCTCCGGTATCGACGCCGCTCGACTGGAGCGAAGTGGAGGCTTTCGCGCGCAAGCGTACGGAGGTGCTGCCCGAAGCCGCGTTCGTCGCTTACCGCATGCGCACGGTTTTCAAGCGGATCGAAAGAGACGGAGATCTCTGGGGCGCAAGGCTCTGGCACCCCCAGCGGCTCGAGGGCGCCGTCGCCCGCGCGCGTACTTCGTTCGCCGCCCCCGCCTGATACCTATATCTAGTGGCCGGAACGGGCCTCCCCCACGAAATATCGGAGGGCGTGCGCTTCGGCCCAACCTTGGGTAGAATACGAGGGCTATGGCACATGCAATTTGGTCGGGCGCAATCAATTTCGGCTTGGTGACGATCCCGGTTAAACTCTTTACCGCGATTCAGTCGGACGATCTCTCGTTCAACATGTTACACGCGAAGGATGAGGGACGCATCAAATACGAACGCACCTGCAGCGTCGACGGTAAACCGGTTCCGTGGGACGAGATCGTCAAGGGCTACGAATACGAAAAAGGCCGGTACGTCGTGCTGACCGACGAGGATTTCAAAAGCGTAAACCCGGTCGCGACGCAATCGGTGGATATTCTCGAATTCGTAGAGCTCGACAGCATCAATCCGATGTACTTCGACAAACCGTACTACCTTGAGCCCAGCAAGCAGGGACGGCACGCTTACGCGCTCCTGCGTGAAGCATTGGCGCAAGCCAACAAGGTCGCGATCGCTCGCGTTGTCTTGCGAACCAAGGAGTACATTGCGGCCGTCAAGCCGAGCGGCGATGCGTTGGTGCTCGAACTAATGCATTGGGCGAACGAGATCGTCGCTTCCGATACCATCGACGTTCCCGCCAACGAAACCTTACCGGCTCCCGAATTAAAAATGGCGAAGATGCTGATCGATTCGATGAGCGTTCAATCGTTCGAGCCCGAAAAATTCACCAACCGCTATCACGACGAATTGCTCGCGATGATCGACGCGCGCGCGAACGGTCGCGAAATCGGCAAGGCGCCCAAGGCGCCCACTCGCGCGAAGGTCGTCAATCTGATGGACGTGCTGGCGCAGAGCCTCGAAGAGAACAAAAAGCAGCGTAGCGGAACCAAAGAACAGACCAACGCCGCACCGGCAACGAAACGTCGCAAGAAAACCGCGGCCTAACCGGCCTGCCGCGTTAGCCCTCGGCGATTTCGATGCGTTCGAATACTTCGGCGGAGGCGTCCGCGCGCAGGAAGCGATGATCGCTACGACCGGTGACGAAGCCGATGATCAGCGCGATCGCCGCCAAAACGAATGACTCGAGGCCGGAGAACGGCGACCCGAAACGCGTGAGGAGTTCGGTCGAGGTGGGCGGCGCGACGATGCCGGAGAGCGAGTCGAGCGAAGAGCTGACGCCGAGCACCGTGCCCTGGTCGCGGTCGTCGGCGGCGTTGGAAATCAACGCGGTGATGCCGGTGCTCGCAAAGCCCATTCCGAGCGCGAAAAACAGAATCATCGCGATGACGCTACCGAGCGCGTGAACGAACGGGGTGATCGCGAACGCGACGATGAGGCACGCGAGGCCGAGGCTCGACATGGCGCGGTCTCCGATGCGATGCGAGACGCGTCCCACCAGGAATCCGTTGATCGCCACGTTCGCGAGCGCGAAGAATGCGAACAAGATCGTCGTTTGCGTAACGTCGTAACCGAGCTGTTGCTTGAGATAGAGCGCTTGCACGCCGAACCACCCGTAGAGTGCGAGCGAGAGCGCCAGCTTCTGCCAAAGGATGCGCGAAACGTGGGGGTTGTGGAACGTGGCGAAGATTTCGTGCAGGCCGATCCGGGATTCGTCTTCCTCTTGCCTCGAACGGGATTCCGGCAGCACGACGATCGTGACGACGAGCGTGAGCAGTTGGAGTGCCGATGCGGCGAGAAACGGTGCGGCGAAGCCGAACTTCGCGAACAGGATGCCACCGCCGAGCGGCCCGAAGACCATGCCCGCACCGAACGTCGCACCGATGAGCCCGAACGCGCGGGCTCGTTCTTTCGGTTCGACCAAATCCGCGACGTAGGCTTGCGTGATGCCGATGTTGCCGCCCGACACGCCTTCGACAATGCGCGCTACGAACACCCACGTGATGTTCGGGGCGAAAGCGAGCATGGCCCAGCCGATGGTCGCCCCGATTTGGCTGATGATGAGCACTGCTTTACGGCCGGCCCGGTCGGAGACGTTGCCCCAGACCGGTCCCGCGATCAACTGGCAGAATGAGAACGTCGAAAATAAGATCCCGACCACGAGCGGGCTCGCACCGAAATGCGTCACGAAATACGGCAGGATCGGCAACAACATGCTAAAGCCGATGATGTCGATGAACGTGATTCCGAGAATCGGGAGCAGTTTACGAATCATGCCGGCGATTCGACGGGAAGGATGATCGGGGCAAGCCGTTCGCTCTTTCGCAGGATGTCGAGTTTGTACGCGCGGCGCAAATCGATCGACGTGAGCAGCGCGTGAAGGTGATCGATGCCGCGGATGCGTTCGTTTTCGAGTGCGAGCAAGACGTCCCCCGCGAGCAGGCGCGAAGTATCGGCGGGGCTCCCGGGTTCCACCGACGCGATCATCACCGCGCGCGGGTCGTCGAGGGCGAAGCGTCGCGACGCGGCGGGCGAGAGCACGATATCTTGGCCCGCGATGCCAAGGTACCCGCGTTTCACCTTTCCATGGCGGATGAGCAGGCCGCTCACGAATTTAGCGGTGTTAATCGCGATCGCAAAGCAGAGGCCTTGCCCGGGCAGCACGGCGGTGTTAACGCCGATCACTTCGCCGTTCGCATTCACCAGCGGTCCGCCCGAGTTGCCCGGGTTGAGCGCGGCGTCGGTTTGAATGATGTTGTCCATCAGCCGGCCCGATTGCGAGCGAAGCGTCCGCCCGAGTGCGCTGACGACGCCTGCGGTAACGGTATATGCCAGGCCGAACGGATTTCCGACCGCTACGACGAGCTGCCCGGGCCGCAGCGCGGAGGAGTCGCCCAAGACGGCGCACGGCGGGGCCGGCCCGTCTACGCGCAACACCGCGAGATCCGTATGCGGATCGTCGCCGATCAGTCGGGCCTGCAGCTCGCTTCCGTCCAGGAAAGCCACGCTGATACGCTGCGCTTCGTGGACGACGTGGCTGTTGGTGAGCACGAAACCGTCGGGAGTGAAGACGAATCCCGAGCCGCTTCCGCCCCCGGTCGCGGAGCGCACGGAAATTGCGACGACCGCCGGACTTACGCGTTCGGCTGCGTCGGTTACGGCCTGGGAGTAGGGGTCGAGCGGGGCCGGCCGGAGCCCGGCGATCGTTTGCAGGGGCAGGGACATACGTGGCCTCTGAAAACCGGCACAACGCTACCGGGTTGCGCACTGCGGCAGGGGCTCCGGCCCAGGGGGAGAACACGCTCCGGCCGCGCCCAGATGGCGGAATTGGTAGACGCGCTAGTTTCAGGTATTAGTGGTGGCAACACCGTGGGGGTTCGAGTCCCTTTCTGGGCAGGTACGATCTGCTGTATCAACATGTAAAAAGAGGCGAACGTCGTTCGCCTCTTTTTTTAACCTACCCGTGTGCCAGATCGCGGGCGTTGCTTCGTGAGGATTCCGGGGCCGTCATCGCGCGAATGTTGGTGACGAGGCCCGTCGACGCGACCATGGCGATGTGGACGATCGCGAAGGCGCAGAGCGCCCAGACCAATCCGAAGTGCCAGAGTTTGACGCCGCCGATGAAGAACGCGCCGAGCGGACGCAACGCATGGATGGGGAGCATGGCCGTCCCCGTGATCGCGATAAGCGGCGAGATAACGAACAGCACCATCGTGTACGCGATTTTCTGTAACGGATTGTATCCGTCGTACGAGGGCGGCGTTTTCCGCAAGCCGAGATAGTACAGCTGCATCGGCAGCGCCTTGCGCACGTCGTCCCCGCGAAGAACGAGCCGCGAGAAGTGGCCGCTGCGTATCCCCCAGACGATATACGTGATTCCGGAGAGCGCGAAGAGCGCGGCAAACACGTAGTGCATGATTTTCGGTTCGAATGGTATCGCCAGCCATGCAGGCAGGTGCGGCAAGACGTACGTGTGGCCGGATATCTTAAATTTCGGTGAGTGGTTGAAAATCGCGGCGCCGCTTCCGAACAGCATGATGAACGCCACCGTCGTACCCCAGTGCGTGAGGCGGGTGGTAAGAGAGTGCTGCTGCGCCGTATGTGCGTGTGCCATGCAATCACGGTACCCGCGAAAGCTGCAGATTTACTGATAGGAAGGTGAGCGCAAGAAATGGATGGCGCGGCGCGCTGCGATACCGTAGACTAGACCTATGCTGGATATCGAGGCATGCTGGGAGGCGGTACGGAGGCGGGATGCCTCGCAGGCCGGGCAGTTCTATTTCGGGGTCACGACGACCGGGATCTATTGTTCCCCGCACTGCTCCGCGCGAGAGCCGCTCCGCAAGAACGTCCGGTTCTATGAATCCGCGCTCGATGCCGAGCGCGATGGGCTGCGTCCGTGCAAGCGCTGCCGCCCGTCGGAAAGCGGCGATCGTGTAGCCGAGCGGATGCATGCGATGTGCCGCTTCATCGAGGCCCACAGCGACGAGCCGCTCGATCTCGAGACGCTTGCGCGGGAGGCCGGCATGAGCCGCTTTCACTTCCAGCGCACGTTCAAGGCGGCCGTCGGCGTTACGCCAAAGCAATATCACGACGGGCTGCGCGTGAGCGCGCTGAAAAACGGGCTCGAAACCTCAGGCGGCGTCGCGGATGCGGCATTTGACGCCGGCTACGGCTCCACGAGCCGCGTCTACGGACGCTCCGCCGCGCGCCTGGGAATGACGCCGGCCCAATATCGCGGTGCGGGGCGAGGCATCACCATTCACTTCGCCTCTATGGACACGCCGGTCGGGTTGTTGATGCTGGGAGCGACCGCCCGGGGCTTGTGTTTCGTGCAATTCGGCGAAAGCGAAGCCGAGCTGGAAGCGCTGCTTCGCGCGGAGTTCGAGCACGCGGACGTCCGGCCGATGCGAGAACCGCGCGACCCGCAATTCGACGCGTGGACGGAGGCGTTGCGCGCGCACCTTTCGGGAGCGCAGCCGCATGCCGATTTACCGGCAGACATTCGCGCTACGGCATTTCAACAACGCGTCTGGATGTATTTGCAGCGCATACCCTACGGAGAAGTACGTTCGTATGCGGAGGTCGCGCGCGGCATCGGGCAACCGGCCGCCGCGAGAGCCGTTGCGCGAGCGTGCGCGAGCAATCCGCTGGCCATCGTCATCCCGTGCCATCGCGTCATTCGCGGGTCGGGCCAGCTGAGCGGTTATAAATGGGGCGTGGAACGCAAACGCGCGCTACTCGATCGCGAGAGCGCCCTTCGCCGCGTAGACTTTCGTGAACTCGGCGCCGAGTAAGAAGATCTGAGCAGAGTAATACATCCACAAGACCAGCACGACGAGCGATCCGGCCGCTCCGAAGGCCGAAGCGGTTCCGGCGCGGCCCAGATACCAACTGAGCGCTAATTGGCCGATCGTGAAGAATACCGCGGCCACGACCCCGCCGGGCACCGCCGAACGCCAGGCGATCGCCGTATGCGGCAGAAATTTGAACGTCGCTGAGAAAATCGCGGCGATCGCAGCAAGCGAGAGTACGGAGCCGATCAGGGCCGTTGCGACGCCGGCGAGCGGCGAAGCTGCCCCCCCGCTTCCAACCGTGGCGGCGATGCGGGTATTGACCGCGAGCGAGATCATCAGGACCAGAGCGGCGGCTGCAATGAGCGCTACGGCGACGAGCCGGTCCTTGACCGCCCCCCACCATGGCTGCTTCGACCGCGTCACGTGCCATAAATCATCGAGCGCTCCCTGGATCGCTCCGAGCAGTCCGGTGGCCGCCAGCACGAAAACGACCCAGCTCAAAAGCCCCGCGACGATACCGCCGTGACGAGCTTGCTTGAGGGTGGCACGCAGGACGCCGTCGATGACCTGCGCGCTCTGCGCTCCGGCGCCTCGCGATAGCGCCTCGATGATGCTGCCACGCAATTGTCGCTCGTTGCCGCTCCCGCCTACCAAGAGCGCGGCCACTTCGAGGAGTACGATCAACAACGGCACCAGCGCAAACAGCCCGAAATACGCGAGCGCCGCGGCCTCCCGCGAAATATTGTCGTCGCGATATGCGGCAAATGTGTCGAGCACGAGCGTGGCGGCGTAGCGAAGTTTGCCCATTCTAAGGGCTGTTACCCCGAAACGCCCCGGCCCATCGCAGGTGCGCCGACCCTTGCGTGCAAGGTGCGGGCAATGCGCGCCTATTTGGCGATCAACGAACGTTCCCGGCGCGGCCGCGCGCTAGCAGATAACGTACGCGAAGCACTGGCGGTCCACGGCATCGACGTCGTTGAAGGCGACGGTGCGTTGCGGACGGGTGGATTCGACTGCGTCATCGGCGCCGGCGGGGATGGGACCGCCGTCGGACTCGTTGCGGCGGCCATCGAGTGGGGCGTGCCGCTCGGTATCGTTCCGCTGGGCACGTTTAACGAGCTCGCGCGCACGTTGGAGATTCCACTCGATATCGAAGGCGCGATCCACCTCATCGCGAGCGGGTGCGAGCGCCGGATCGATGTCGGGCGCGTCAATGGAGCCTATTTCGTCAACGAGGCGAGCGTCGGGATATCGAGCCGCATTACGCGCCTGCAGACGCCGGAGCTCAAGCAGCGCTTCGGGGTCCTCGGCGTGCTGGGCACCGCGTTCCAAGCGTTTCGCTACGCGCGGCCGATCCACGTGCTCGCTTACGACGACCGCGATCGCTGCGAACGCTTTAGGACCATCCAATTGACGATCGCGAACAGCCATCGCTTTGGCGGACTGGTCTCGGTCGAATCGGCGGCGATCGACGACGGCTGGCTCGATCTCTATAGCGTCGAAATCGATACCGTGCTCGAAGCCTTCCCGATTGCGTATGCGATGATGCAAGGAAGGCCTCATGCGGTACCGGGCTTGCGGACGCTTCGTTCCACGCGTTTTCGCATCGCAACCAGGCATCCCCACCATATCGTCGCCGACGGGGAACCGGCCGGGTTCACGCCGGCGCTCTTCGAAGTGCTTCCGAAGGCGCTCCGGGTCTTTGCGCCGCAGTAATCCGGCATGCAATATCGTACGCTCGGCCACTCCGGCCTCAAGCTCTCCGTCATCGGTTTGGGCTCCTGGTTGACCTTCGGCAACAGCGTCGATCGCGATACCACGCGCGCGTGCGTTCTGCGCGCTTGGGAGCAGGGCGTCAATTTCATCGATACGGCGAACGTCTACGCGCGCGGCGCCGCCGAAGAAGTGCTCGGCCCGATTCTGCAAGAGCTCAATCGCGATGCGTTGGTGCTCGCAACCAAAGTCTATTTCCCCATGGGCGACACGGTGAACGAACGCGGGTTATCGCGCAAGCACATCCGCGACCAGATCGATCGTTCGCTGCATCGGTTGCGCGTCGATTACGTCGATCTCTACCAATGCCATCGGTACGATGAAACGACTCCGCTGGAAGAGACCGCCCAAATGATGAACGATTTGGTGCGCGATGGAAAGATTCTCTATTGGGGCACATCGGAGTGGAACGCCGACCAGATCGCCGCGGCGGTTACGCTCTGTCGCGCGCGCGGATGGGCCGTCCCGATCAGCAATCAACCGCAATACAGCGCGCTCTGGCGCCGCATCGAGGATCGCGTGCTCCCGACATGTGAAGCGTATGGTTTGGGGAACGTCGTGTGGTCCCCGATCGCCATGGGCATTCTTTCGGGAAAATACCTCGACGCCAAGCATCCTCCGGCGGGGACGCGCGCGGCCGGCGCCAGCGCCGATATGATGGATACCTATTTTACGCAGCCGGTGCTTGACGCCGTTCAACGATTGGTGCCGCTCGCGAAGCAGGCGGAAGTTTCGATGGTGCAACTCGCGCTAGCGTGGGTGCTGCGGCAGCCTGCCGTCACGAGCGCGATCGTCGGTGCGACCAAGCTCGCGCACGTCGACGATAACGTCCGAGCCGGCGACTTGAGCCTCGACCCGGCGATCTTCGAAGAGATGAATCGCATCATAGCGCCCGTGCTTCCATACGAACCATACCTCGCGTAACCGCCGCGCGATAAAATCACATCAAAAGGGGATGGCCGAATCGGCCACCCCCTTTTGACTTGCTGCACTCTAGGGGTAGGGTGTCGGGGCGGCGCCGGTGGAGGACGCCGCCGCCCCAATTCATCTCGTGCGCGTTTCGCACGGATGAAATCTATGGTTCGACTAGTTCCAGCGAACGATCGAGCTGGAACCGGTGACGTTCGGGCCCCATCCGGCGAAAGACCCGCTTCCCGAAACCGACTCGATCACCTGAGTGAACGAGATGACGGGACGCGCTTCTTCGGGTTGAGACTCCACGATTGGTTCAACGTCGGTACTCACGACAATGTTCCTTCATGTCGGCACGATGTGTGCCTGCGTGCTTAACTTTACACACGCCTTTACCGGCTCTCTATGCTTTTTGTTTCAGACGAAAAGCCGCGTCGTCGTTGCCTAAAGCGTTATAGCGGGCGCTCTGCGAACCGCTCTTTAGGTTCCTGCGTCGGCGCCCGCTCGGAAAACGTATTTGACGATGAGACGCTCGAGCGTGTAACTTGCCGCGGGGGTGCCGTAATTGATATACAGATCTCCCGAACGCAGCGCCATGTGAAAGCCCGCCGCGAGGTTGAGGCCCTGCTGTACCGCAAATCCCCCTAAACCGTTGATGTCCCGCAGCGAGAGCGTAAAGTTGCTGTTGCGACTCGTATCGATGCCCAGCGAGACGCGTCGCAGCCACTGCGAATCCAACGCGCCGGTAGCCAGGGCGCGCTGGAACGTCCCGTCGTACTCCAGGCCCAGCGTGAGGCGCTTTCCAATGGGATGCGATGTCGTCGCGGTATACAGGTGGACGTAGTTCGGGTAAAAATTGCCCCATTGCGCGCTGACGTCGATCGGCGTGGGCGTACCGTCGCGGTACCCGATCGGGACGAAGGCGAGGTTGAACGGGTCGGTCTCGCCGTTGCGGTAACACGGAAATCCCGTAAACGACGAGCGTCCGATCGTGGGGCCCGCGCAGTCGTTTTTCGCGGTGACATCGTAGCTGCGGAGCAGCCCGACGGATGTGCCCGCGCCGTCGATCGAAAACCCGTTGTTGAAGGTGGCGCTCAGGGTCGCGCTCGAGTCCACTTCGTGGAGGGCCCCGGAGCGATCGAAGAAACGGTCGCCGACCAGGAAGATATTCCACGATTTCGCAAAGCGCGTGCTTCCGTTGAAGGCCTGAAAGCCTTGAAAGCCGTGGATATCCGAATTACTCGTAAATCCGTCGATCGGATTGTAATTCGGGGAGATATCGACGTAGCCGAAGAGCGTCTCGTGATAGGTCTTGTGCACGTCGAGAAAAGCGTTGGCGCTATGCGCGATGCCGCCCGGTACCCACGTGCCTCGTTCGAACGCGCCGTTGAAATTGTACACGAAGCCGTTGTGGAGGTTGCGCCCTTTCACGCCGTACTCCACCGTCGCGTCGCTTCCGGCCACGCTGTGGTGCGCGAAGACGCCGTCGGTGTAGTAGGCGAACGTCTGGTCCTGCAGCGCGTGCTTGTAGCCGTAGGCGACGTCGTCGAACGTGTTGCCGCTGGTTTGGTCGTAGCCGCGAAAATTCAGGACGCCGAACGATTGCTTTCCGAAGGTCCCCTCGAGCTTTTCGCCGCGGTCGAACGGCCCGACGCCGGCAGAGTAGAACACCAAATTTTCGGGGCCGTTGAAGTTGGAATACGGATCGATCGCCGGATTGATGAAGGCGGCGCCCTGCGAGAAGAACGGGCGGTACTCTTGCAGTTGGCGCCGGAACTCCTGGGGCGCGATCGTCTGCTGATCGATCTCCACATTGGAGAAATCGGGGTCGAGGGTGCCGACGAAATTGATGGTCGGCGTCAGAGGATAGCTCACGTCCACGCCTACCGGCCGCACGCGTTGGGGAAGAAACGTGCCGTCGGCCTGCTGGAAGAGGTCGCGGCCGCTGCCGAGGCTCTCGAGCCCGTAAATCTCGGCTCGCGGTTTGGGGCGGTTCGCGCTGTCCGCACCCAGCTTGATGCCCTCGACCTTGGGCCAGAATTGCTCGTCGCTAAAGGTGGGCCACCCGTTTCCGTCCTGCATCAGCCCGGCGTAGGCCCAGGTATAGTGTTCGGCTACCGCCGCCACGCTGCGGACGAAATTGACGTGCCAGGATTGGGTGCCCCGCCCCGTGCGCAACACGCGCAGCGGAACGATCATGACGGCGCTCCAGCTGCCGCCCTTGCGCGTGGCGGCGGCGCGCCAGCGCGGGCGGTACCGGGCGTTCTCGCTCGCCTGCTGGTAGCGCACGCCGGTGGGCGTGGTTTCGAAGTAGTACGTTTGGCTGCCGCCGCTCCCGGTATCGATGCCGACGCCCACGAAATCGTCCAGGCCGAAACCGACGTCGTTCGTGCTCTGCGTTGCGACGATCGGCGTCCCACGCTGCTCGGCCTCGAAACCGATGTAGAGGTTGCGCTCGTCGTAGAGCAGGTAGGCGACGGTGGCGTGCTCGGCCGGCCCCCGGCGCGTGATGTTCTCCCAAGGCCCATGCTCGGGCACCTTGCCCGCCTGCCAGGCCGGGTCCGAAAGGGTCGGGTCCAGGGCGAGCGGATGGGGAGCCTTCGCGATCGAGAACGAAAGGGTGGAGGGTACGGCAGCCGGAGCCGCAAGAGCGAAACTTGCCGCCGCGATGGCCGTAGAGAGCGTTAGTAGGAGACGTCGGACGAACATGGGTTCGAGCATCCCCCGAAACGGTCGCGAGCGTCTTGAAATTCGAATCAAAAGTTTCTTGGCTGACAAGGATTGCGTGCGATGAGTCTGTACGAGTTCGGCCCGTTCCAACTCGACGCCGAGCAACTGTTGCTGTTGCACGAAGGCGCTCCCATGGCGCTCGGCCCGAAGGTGGTCGAAACGCTGCTTGCCTTAATCGAACATCCCGGCGAAGTCCTTGCCAAGACCGCGCTGCTCGACCGAATCTGGCCCGAAGGGTTCGTCGAAGAAGCCAATCTCGCGCAGAATATCTACGTGCTGCGCAAAGCCCTAAAGCCCTATTGCGCGGTCGATCCGATCGAGACGGTGCCGCGCCGCGGCTACCGGTTCGTCGCATCGGTTCGGCTGGCGGAGTGCGCCGAAGCCGTGGCGCCGAGGGCCGCCGCGGCCTCGGCGCCGGCTCGGCGAGAGCGGCTGCCCTCGCGCGCCATGTTGGCGCTCGCCGCGATGGCCGTCGTTGCGATCGTTGCCGCCGGCGTGTTGGTCGCGTCGGCATTCGCGCGGCCACCGGTGCGGCCGCAGCTTTCCAGTTCCGGCGCACGGCTCTACGCGATCGGCCGGTACTACTGGAATTTGCGCACGCGCGAAGGCGTTGAAAAAAGCCTTGCGTATTTCGCGCAGGTGATCGATGCGGATCCGCACGATGCGAGCGGGTACGCGGCGCTGGCCGAAGCCAACGCGACGATGAGCGATTATCACTACGGGCCGCTCGCATCCGGCGTGTATCTCAACCGCGCTCGAGCCTATGCGGACAAAGCGCTGGCGCTCGACGCCGATAGCGGGGAGGCCTATGCGGCGCTGGGGTTCATCGCGATGCGTCAGGGAAAGTGGACGCAGGCGCTGCAGGGTCTGAGGCACGCGCTTGCGCTGGCTCCGTCGTACGGTCCGGCGCACGAATGGTATGGCATCGCGCTGCTGCGCAGCGGCCACCTGCCGGCCGCATTTCGCGAGCTGAAGACGGCCGCGGATCTCGACCCGCTCTCGGTCGCTACGACGGCGTGGCTGGGGTCGGCGGCGTACCTCGACCGGCGCTATAACGAAGCCATCGCCTTCTCGCGCCAGACCCTCGATCTCGATCCTCATCGCTGGGACGTCTATCAGACGATCGGCCTAGCGTACGAAGCGCAACGCCGGTACGCGCGCGCGGTTGTCGCCTTCGAGCGCTTCGGAGCCTCATGCGCGGACTGCCGGGCGGAGGCCGCGGCCCTGCTGGCGCACGCCTACGCCGAGGAACACCAATTGACGCGGGCCCGTTCGGAGCTGGCGTACGCGATCGGCCACGACCGTAACGTGGACCCGGCCGACCTCGCGATCGCGCTCAACGCGATCGGCGAGCGCCGCATCGCCTTCTCCTGGTTGCGACGCGTGCACGGAAGCATCAGCTGGACCGCGATCGCCAACGATCCGCGCTACGATGCCATGCGCGAGGATGCGGGCTTCCGTCAGCTCTCCCAAGGAGCCGGGTAGTGCCGCGGCTTCCGCAGAGTACGCGCGACGCTGCGAGCGGCCCATACGGGCCGCTCGTTGCGGTTTTGGGAGAGCGTCCGGAGATCGCCCGGACGCTGGTGCGGCACGCCGGCGCGCTCGCCGAATCGGGCAGCGTTTCCAGGCGCGTCAAGGAACTCTGCGCGTTGATGGTATCGTGGCTCAACGCCTGCGATTACTGCACGAGTTGCCACGAAGATTTGGCCGAACGGCTGGGCATCGATCGCGCAACCTTGGACGATCTCGGTAACTACGCGCGCAGCCCGCACTTCGATGCGGCCGAGCGCGCGGCGTTGGCCGCCGCCGTGTCGCTTACGCGCGAACCGCGGGCACTGCCCGATATTTTATGGAGCGACCTGCAGGCGCATTTCGACGCCGGTGAATGCGTCGAGATCGTGGCGACGATCGGTTTTTATAACTACGTCAACCGTCTCGGGAACGCCTTACAGATCGGGGCTATGCTGGGATGACGCCGACGCGCGCCATCACGCGTTCGCTCGTGATCAATCGCGTGCCCGAAAGACGGTCGTGGAGCATGATGCGGCGCGAGAACGGGCTTAAAAATGCGACCACGACGAAGAGCGGCCCGATCGCGACGAACAGATAGCGCAGCAGCGTTCTGAAGATGCCCGGGTGGCGGTAATCGACGGTGACGACCCGCAACCCGGCGATCATCATGCCGAACGTTTGCCCGGCCGTGGAGACCAGCAGGACGAAGTAGAGAGCGATCCACAGCGATGCGAACGCCACCGTCGCTGCGGCCGCCTCGGCAACGAGCCTATCGATCGTATCGCGCTTCCGCGCACTGTTCCGAGGAATCGTGATTTTCGCACCGTTCGGGAGTTCGATCGTTTCGGCGGCGTCCGCAGATGCCGCGTTGCCCTTTGCCGCTGCGGTTTTCGCGCTGGAGACCGGGGCGACCGCAGCCGAGACGCTTTTCCCTTCGCGGACGATGAAAGGATGCAGCGAACCGATCAGCGCGCTGACGAGAATAACGTCGACCGAGAGCGCGAAGAAACGACGCCACCAGCCGGGACAGTCGGCGGGAATCACGCGAGTCGCCCCCGGCGCGGGCAGCGACGGCGGTTCCCCCGCAACCTCGCGCAAGAACCACTCTTCGGCCTGCGCGTAGGCTTGGGTTCCGATGAAGCGACGCATCCATTCGATCCGTTTGGTGGCATACGGTTCCGAGCCGAGCCATTCGCCCCAGCGCAAGACCGCGTCGCCCTTGATTTCGGAGGCTTGTTCCGCAAACTGCGTCGCATCGATCTGACGCCCGAAGTGGTGGAAGGCGCTAACGATGATCGCGCGCGCGGCCGCATCGAGCGAACCGCATACCAGCAGCCCGACCTTATCGCAGGTAAGGTCGCATCGGCGCAGCCACGCACCGAAGATCAGCGCGATGATGGGGTTTTCTTTGCCGTTAACGCTGAGCAGCGAGAGAAAGCGGGTATGGCCCGCCGCGATATGCCCGAGTTCGCGCCCGACGACGAACGCCAACTCGTCGTCGGAGAATTGTTCGATCCAATTGCTCGAAATCACGAGCGAGTAGGGCTCGCCGAAACCGAGCGCCGCGACCGGCACGAATTGGTCGTCGCGTACGAAGACCAGCGGCATGGGAATTTCGAGCGCGGCGCATGCCCGCTTGACGATTGAAAACACGCGCGGATACTGCGCCGCGTGGATGCGTACGCTCGATCCCAAGAGCCGCCCGCGCGCGAGCGTCACGTAGACCATCGCGATCACGATGAAGAGCGCTACTTGCGAGAGGCCCACCGATTCGTGCAGAAAGAGCCCGAGTCCGGCGGCCGCGGGTAACGCGAAGAGCAGGGTCAGCCCGAAGGCTAGGTGCTCGCGTGGGTCGCGAAGCGATGCCGGGCCGGTGAAGAGGGGGCTGCGCACGCTGCGTTCTCGGCCGTTGGTGTTGGCGTTTCCTTCTCAAAACGGTCGCCGTTGGCGAGCTTCACGCCGCGACCGCCGTTGCGCTTCACCGCGTACATCTCACGATCGGCTCGATCGATGAGGCCGCTCGGCGTATTCGCGCAGCGCGGAAACGTGGCGACGCCGATGCTTGCGCTAATGGCGATCCGACGCCCGTCGATCGTGAACGGCCGATCGAAGCTATGCAAGATTTTCCGTGCGGCATCGAGTGCGGCTTCGTCGCTCATCAGGTCTTCGATGAGCACGACAAACTCATCGCCGCCGAGCCGCGAAACGGTATCCGTGGGTCGAACGTGCCGCGTGAGATGCTCGCCGACGGAGTTGATGAGGCGATCGCCCAGCGCATGTCCGTGGCTGTCGTTAACGGCTTTGAAATCGTCCAAGTCGATAAAGAGCACCGCGCAGCGGAGGTCGTATCGTCCGGACCGCGAGACCGCCGTCGCCAGCCGTTCCTCAAGGAGGGTGCGGTTGGGCAGGCGCGTCAACGCGTCGTAGTGCGCGAGCTCGGCGAGTTCGGCCTCGCGAAGCTTGAATTCGGTAATGTCGACCAGCGTGCCGATGCGTGCGAATGGCAAACCGCGATCGTCGTACAACGCTCGAACGCGTTCGCGGACCATCCGAATGCGGCCATTTTCACAGAGAATGCGGTGGTCGTGCGTGTAGGCATGTTCTTCGCGAAGCATCGCCGCGATTTCGCGGGCCGTTACGTCGCGCTCGTCGGGATGGTCGAAATCGCGCAACGACGCCACGCTGCCGCGGTCGGTGCCGAGAAGCGTGGCCAAGCCGTCGGAGATGCTGAGCCCGCCGGCGCGCAGATCCTCGCTCCACGTTCCGATCCCCGCCGAACGCTCGGCGACGCCGGCGACGTCGGCGCGAAAACGCGCTCCCAACCCGGCATTCGGCACCGCTCGGCCACAGACGCCGACGATCGCGCCTGCCGTATCGTATAAAGGTTCGATTTCAAAGTGGTAGGGCGTATCGCGGATGCTGCTCTCGAACGAGAGCGATTCGCCGTCGAGCGCCCAATGGTGGGCGACGACCACGCTGCCTAAGGGTTCGTCGGTACGCCAGAGATCGCTCGCGGAGAGCCCGGACGTCGTGCTACCGAGTCCCACAAGGTTGCGCAGCCGAGCCGTTAGCGACGTAACCTGCAGATTCGTGTCGGTATTCCAGACTAACGCCTGGTCGTGCATCGTTGTCCCATCTCTCCGAGAGCGAACCTCCGGTGCACCCATCCTAGCCCGCATCGGTCCGGCCGCTCATCCGTGGAAACCCGTAAAATTTCTTGCGGCCTACCTACCGGGGGGTTGACATCGCCGGAGTATCGATCTATTGTACTAGTGTACTAGTACGACAGATGATTAGTACGCACGAAAGGAAACACCAATGACCCGCTTCATCAATCGTCCCGATGCCGAGCTCGGCCGTGAGGCCCGCACCCCGGTCCGTATTCCGGATCAACTATCGTCGCGTCTCTTCCAAGGCTGGGGCCCGAAGTTCTAAGCCCGTCATGCCGGCCGTTTTAACGATCGATCCCCGCAGCGGCGTGCCGATCTACCTTCAGTTGATCGAACAGGTCAAGCGCTCGGTAGCTCTGGGTATCCTGCAAGCCGGCGAGCAGCTTCCCACGGTGAAGCAGCTCGCGCTGGATCTGACCGTCAATCCGAATACCGTCGCCAAGGCGTACCGCGATCTCGAGCGCGAGGGCGTGATCGAGACCGCCCCGGGCCGAGGCTCGTTCGTTCGCGCCGACGGCGCCGAAGGCTCGAGCCGCGCAGCCGCCGGCGACGTTGCCCGCGACGCCATCGAGCGAGCGGTGCGGGAGGCCAAATCGGTCGGACTGCGCCGTTCCGACGTCCGCGATCTGTTAGAACAGGCGCTTAACCACTGGCTCCCGGAGGAAGCATGAGTACCATCACCATCGATCGCATTCGCAAATCGTACGGCGCGTACGCGGCGGTCGACGACTTCTCGGTTGAAATCCCGGCCGGAACCGTCTTTGGATTGCTCGGCCCCAACGGCGCGGGCAAGACCACCACGTTCAAGGCAATGCTCGGTTTGATTCGTCTGGACGGCGGTGCGGTGCGCTACGACGGCGAGCCCCTCGCTCCCGCAACCTTCGAACGTATCGCCTACGTACCGGAGCGCAGCGTGCTCTACGATTGGATGACCGTTACCGAGCACATTCAAATGACGCGCAGCGCGTTTAAGGGTTTCGTCCCCAAGATGGCTCTCGAGCTCCTCACGCAGTTTAACGTCGATCCGCGCAAGCGGGTGCGACAGCTCTCGAAGGGCATGCGTACTGCAACGATGGTCGCCCTGGCCATTGCGCGCCAGGCCGATACGCTCATTCTCGACGAGCCCACTAGCGGCTTGGACCCGATCAATCAGCGCCACGTGCTCAATCTCATGATCAATGAATCCGCCCGCGGCGCGACGATCCTGTTCTCGTCGCATCAGATCGGGCAGGTCGAGCGCGCCGCGGAGCGCATCGCCGTCATGGATCGGGGTAAGCTCGCCCTCGAAGGAACGGTCGACGACCTGAAATACGGACGCAAAATCGTGGAAGGCATCTTCCCCACGAGCGACGTTCCGCTCGACGAATTTCATCGCGACACGCGACTCTTGCGCATCGATCGCGACGGGCGCATCGTACGCCTGCTCACCAAAGAAGATGCGACGGCCTTCGCCGCCCGCCTCGAAGGCATGGGCGCCTCGGGCGTGCGCATCGTCGATCTCAATCTTGAAGATATCTTTTTATACGCCGTGTCTCCGGCGCTGCAGACTGCAGACGTCGTGGAGGGAGCCTAGCATGGTCTACGCCCAGTGGTTGCGCGTTCGCAACGTGCTCAAATGTACGGGCATCGTCTTTGGATGCATCTTTATCCTCGCGCTCGTGCTCCATTTCGCGCTCGCGCGCTTTGGATCGTACGATGCGATGGTCAACGGCATAGCGCTCGATCCGGGTACCACGACCCAGCACGTGCTGCTACCCGACGGGACGAAGCGAACCATCCTCTATAACGCTAAAGACCATACGCATGTCGTCATCGACGACCGCGGCTACGCGGGAAAGCAAGTCACGATCACCGAGCCCAGTGCGCGGCAACACGCCACCCACGAGCACGTGACCATGGGTAGCGTCAGCGTCATCAGTTCGCGGAACGGTAAAACGGCAACGACCGTTATCGATACGAACGCCCCGACGGATTTGACGATTTACGTCGCTTTCGCCGTGACGGTGGCGTTTATATTAGCGACGATACTCGGCGCGCCGTTCGCCCGCGAGAACGACGGCCATTTGGAGATCGCGCTCACCAAACCAATCGCGCGAGTTCCGCTGGCGCTCCGGATGATGGCGGTCGACGCGATCGGCATCGCCGGCGGGTTCGTGTTGGCCATCGTGGCGTTCATTGCGATCAATACGATCTTCCAAGTACCCCATATTATCGTGGGCCGCGATTCCTGGGTGGTCCTCGTTAGCGGAATGGTGCTGGCCCTTGCGTGGTACGCATGCCTCGCGGCCGCGACCGCGTCCCTCCGTCGCGGCTACGGCGCCGTACTAGGCTTTGCGTGGCCGGTCGCGCTGGTCGTCGCGTTGCTGGCTTTACTCCCGTTAGGCGGATCGCTGCTTGGAGAAGCCTTGCACGTCATATTCCACACCCTAGCATTTTTCGATCCGCTCTCGTATGCGAGCTTCGCGTCCGGAAACGTTTCGCCGGATACGCAAACGTTATCCGCGGGAGCCACGATCGCGACGAGACTGCCCTACACCGCCGCACTTTTAATTCTGTACACCGCTCTGGCCGTCATCCAGTGGCGCCGCGTGGAGGCATAAATCATGGAAATCCTCGGCACGAATTTCTCGATCACCCTGGGCTCGTGGCGCATGCGCTTCTGCGTCGCCATCGAAGACGTCGACGCCCCCGAACCCGCGAAGCCGCCGGCACCGCACCGCGTACGAGTCGTGCGGGACGACAACTATCAGCGCAGAAACGCATAGGCTAACGCGGCCGGGAAAGGGGAGCGGTGATTGGGGAACCGTTCGTCAGCGCGCATCCTGCGCGCTTCCTACTCGTATGTTTTTGTGCAACATTCAAAGGAAGTTCGACATCCTGTCGATTGCACAAAAATCACACGTTCCCCAATCACCGCACCCCTTTCCCGGCCGCGTTAGCCGACCGCGATGGAGCTAAACCACGAAGCCGCTAGGGATTGCCGCGCGGCTGAACGTGAAGCCGCCCTTGCCGATCGTATAGAGATAGATGTTCGCTAAGATTGCGTCGCCGTTGAAGTTGAACGAATATTGGCCGACGATCGTCGAGAAGCCCGACGGCTGCTCCTGGATCGTGTTGAGCAGCGTGAAGCGCGTGGTAGCGTTACTACGCTGCGAGGCGAAAATCAGAAGTTGCGCCGCGGCGTATCCGTACGCCGAGAACGCATTGACCGAGCCGACCTCGCCCTCGAAATCGCGCAAAAGTTGGAAGATCGATGGGATACGATCGAGTGGCGGCATGACCGATGCTACCGTTGCGCCGTCGAGAAACTTCGCGTACGTGTCGATGGTGGATTGGTTGTAGAAGCCATCGCTGGCGCTGAACGCGCCCGTGTAGCCCTCGAGGCGTAGCGCTTCGACCACGGGGCCGAGATCGCTCGGCTTGCCGGCGAGAAAGATGTGCGTGGGCTTGAACGCCAAGCACTCTTTGGAGGCGGCCGCGGGATCGATGTGATTCTCGTCGATCGTCACGACCGCGGCATCGTGATGGCCGCTCTTTGCATACTGCACGAAGCCGCGCGCGACATCCGGGCCGTAGGCGCCGTTGGTTGTGAGCGCGACGGCGCTGACGGCGCCGTGCTGCGGCAGGAGCGTGCGAGCCATGAGTTGGCCTTCGGTCGAATCTTTGGTCGGCAGGCGAAAGATATTGCGGTAGCCGCGCGAGGTGATGACGTCGGCCGTCACCGTCGGTACGACGATGGCGAAGTTTGCGTTGGCGTACGCCGGGAGCGCGGTAAGCGTGACGGGAGCGGTGAGGTTGCCGACCATCCCGATGATGCTCGGATCGGCCTGCGCGATCTGCGCGTTGGTGACCGCGACCTGGCCGTTGTTTTGGTCGTCGAACGATCGGACGCCGTACGATTGCCGGAGCGAGACGGTAAAGCGATTGGTCTCGTCGACCGCGGCCTGTACGCCTTGCACGACGTTTTTGCCGAACGACGCAAGAGGCCCCGAGAGCGGAACGCTCACGCCGATCGTGAGCTGTTGAAGCACCGGCCCGGTAAACTGCGCGCGCGCGATGCGCGGCGCGAGCGTGGCGGCCGCACCGGCCGCGAGAAAGGCTCGGCGGCGCATCAGCGGGTGAGGTATCCTGCGACCGTCGTTCCGAGAAAGACGACCGAGAAGCCCATGTTGGCGGTAAAGACCCGTTCGTTGAGCACGAAGAGATTCTCCGATCGATCGAACAGAGCGTTTTCGTAAACGGCGAGGCTCAGAGCAGCTAAGGCCCCGAGATAATAGGGCCATTGAACGCCGCCCGCGATGCCCGCCAGCACGAGCAACGCGAGCATCCCTAGGTGGAGCGCGATGGGTAGCCAGCGTCCGCTGCGCTCTCCGAAGCGTGCCGGTAGCGAATTGATGCCTTGTTCGCGATCGGTCGGAAGATCCATCAGCGCGTAGATGACGTCGAATCCGGCAACCCATAGCGTGACCGCGAGAAAGACCAGAATCGCGCTCCAACTCATGTGCCCGGTGACGCCGATGTAAGCGCCGAGCGGTGCGAGGCCATCGACCGCGCCTAAGACGAAATGCACCAGCCATGTGAAGCGCTTGCAGAGCGGGTACACGAGCACGCCGAGCGCGGCGATCGGCATGAGCTTCACGCAGAGCGGGTTGAGCATCCACGCCGAGAACAGCAAGAGCGCGAATCCGAGCACGATGGCCCAGATCATTACCGAGGGTGCGAGCGTCCCGCTCGCGAGCGCTCGCCGGGCGGTGCGCGGATTGCGAGCGTCGATATCGCGATCGAAGTAACGGTTGGCGGCCATCGCCGCGGTGCGCGCGCCCAAGACGGCGAGCGTAATCCAGAGCAGCGCGTGCCACGGCGGCAGCCCTTTGACGCCGAGTACCGCACCCACGTAGGCAAACGGCAGCGCGAACAGCGTGTGTTCGATGCGGATCTCGCGCAGGAACAGCGAGAGCGTCTTCATCGGCGCATCAGCCTCTGGTACGCGCTGGGGCCCTGGCCGCTCCAGGCGTCGGGGACCAGCGCTTTGGAGATCGTGTCGAGGCCGTACTCGCGCCAACGCTTGGTTACGAGTTCTTGCGTCTTGAGATCCATGACGATATCCGGCGGCCATTCGCGTTCGTAGCCTTCGGCCGTGCTCTTGCGCGTCGCGTCGATGCCGATCTTGGTCCCGTAGGCGACGTTATAGGACCCGTGATCGAGGTCGTCAACCGGGCCCGGCATCATCACGATGTCGCGATCGGGCGCGAGATTGTTGAAGACGAACCATGCGACGCTGCGGGGGTCTTGCACGTCGATGTCGGCATCGACGATGACGAGCGTGCGCGTGAGCATCATCATGTGTCCCAGGCCCCAGAGCGCGTTCATGACTTTTTTCGCGTGGCCGGGGTACTTCTTGTTGATGGAAACCAGCGCGAGATTGTGAAAGCCGCCTTCGACCGGCAGATTCATATCCACGACTTCGGGCAGCACCATCTGCAAGATCGGCAAGAAAATGCGCTCGGTGGCTTTGCCGAGCCACGCGTCTTCCATCGGCGGCTTCCCGACCACCGTCGCCGCATAGATCGGGTCGCGACGGTGCGTGATCGCGGTGATATGGAACGTCGGATAACTATCCGCTAAGCTATAGACGCCGGTGTGATCGCCGAACGGGCCCTCGGTGCGGATATCGGTGTTGTCGACGTAGCCTTCGAGAACGAACTCGGCATCAGCGGGGACTTTGAGATCGACGGTTTTGGCTTGCACCAACTCGACCGGTTTGCCGCGCAGCAGGCCCGCGAACGCATATTCGTCGAGGACGGGCGGTAGCGGCGCGGTCGCCGCATAGGTAAGGGCCGGGTCGGAACCGATCGCGACCGCGACCGGAATGCGATCGCCCCACGCATCCGCGTGCGCGCGCCCTTGCTTGTGGCGCTGCCAATGCATCCCGGTTTCGCGCGCGTTGTACGCCTGCATGCGATACATACCGACATTGGGGCGATTCGTGCGCGGGTCTTTCGTGATGACGAGCGGGAGCGTGATGAAGGGGCCGCCGTCCATCGGCCACGTGGTGAGGATCGGCAGCGCGCGCAAATCCGGCTGCTTCATCACGACGTCCTGGCAGCTTCCGCTGCGCACGGTTTTTGGAATGGCGTTTGCGAGCGGCGCGAGGTGCATGAGGGCGCCGAATTTCTCCGCGAGCGACGCTCCCGGCGGCGTGATATCGATCAGCTTGCGCACGCGCTCGCTGACGTTCGCCAGCGTATCTGCATCGAACGCCATCGCCATCCGCCGTTGGCTGCCGAACTGATTGGTGAGGACGGGAAAGCGCGATCCTTTGACGTTGGTGAATAACAGCGCCGGGCCGCCGGCCTTCACCACGCGATCGGTAATCTCGCTAATTTCGAGATAGGGGTCGACGGGCGCCGAAATAACGTGGAGTTCGCCCGCCTTACGGAGCGCATCGACGTAGGAGCGCAGGGAATCGAAGGCCATGATATACGCTCCTTTGCGCGCGCGAGAACCGGCTTCCTCGCTAGTCCGCCAAGAGCGGGATGCCCAGCTCAAAGACGGCACCGCTCGTGCTGCGTTCCTGAAAGGTAAGGGTGCCACCGTGCGCTTGCGCGACCCAGCGCGCAATCGATAGCCCAAGGCCGGAGCCGCCGGTTTCTCGATTTGCGACAAAACGCTCGAAAATATGGGCGCGCTCTTGTGGCAAGATTCCCGCTCCATCGTCCGCAACGGTGAGGCAAGCGCAGTTCTCAGTTGCCGAGCACGTGAGGTCGATCTTGGAACGAGCGTGGCGCAAAGCGTTGTCCAAAAGATTGCGAACAACTTCGCACTATCGCCGTTCGTCGCCATCGACGATTGCCGAGCGGGTTTCAACCGTGAGCAAGATGCCCGCCGCGCTGGCACGGGCTTCAAACTCGTTCGCGCAACGACGGGCTACAACGGCAAGATCGATCGGCTCAGGGGCGAGAAGCGCGCGATTGGGCTCGCGAGCTAACGTGAGTAAGTCGCCGACGAGCGCGCCCGCGTCGAGAGCGGTGCGTGCGATCAAATCGAGCGATTCGCGCAACCGTGCGTCCGTTACGTCGTTACGCGTGGCTTGGGCAACCGTTGCTATGGTCGTAAGTGGGGACCGCAGTTCGTGCGCTGCATCGGCAACGAACGTTCGCTCCTGTTCGCGTGCCAGTATGAGCGGACGAATTGAAATACGCGCGAGAGCCGCGGATGCAAGCCCGACTAGCGCCAAGAGCGGGACGTCCAATCCGACTATGATAAGGATCAGCCGGCGGAGCTCGAGCGCATAGGTCGCTTGCCCTTCGGGCGTCGAGAGCGCCGGGAGCAGCAAGCTATGATATTCCGTCGCTACCAGCGCGTACGCTCCGATCGAAAGCGCGCAGAGCACGACGCTGAAAATCGCCAGATAGGCAGCCGTTAGCCGTACGATCACGCGATCAATTTGTAGCCGACGCCCCAAACCGTCGCTATAATGCCATGCGCGCCGGCTTGTTTGAGCTTGCGGCGTAATTGACTAATGTAAACGTCGACGATGTTCGGCGAACCGTCAAAGTCGTAGTCCCAAATGCGTTCGAGGAGGTCCGAGCGTGAAAATGCGATGTTTGCGTTCCGCACCAGAAGTTCGAGGAGACGAAATTCGGTCGTTCCAAGTGCGATGTCCACCCCATCAAACCGTGCGGAACGAGCCAACAGATCGATGCGAAGTGGACCCGCTTCGAGGATGTTGGAGATCGGGTTCGGAGCCCGCCGCAGTAACGCATTGAGCCGTGCGATCAACTCTTCCTCGGCGAAGGGTTTGACGAGGTAGTCATCGGCACCGACGTCGAGCCCGCGTACGCGATCCTCAACGGCATCGCGAGCGGTGAGCATTAGGATCGGCGTTTGGACGCCGGCTGCGCGAACTTGGAGGGCCACGTCAAATCCGTCGCGACGCGGTAAACCGACGTCGATGATCGCCGCGCTATAGGTGCCGCGAAGGAGGTAATCGAGGCCCGTCTCTCCGTCGCCCGCAACGTCTACCGCAAACTTACGCAATTCAAGCATAGACCGCACCGCCGTGGCTATCGGCTGGGTATCCTCGACGATCAGAATTCGCATAATTGCTCGATCAGAGATTCGCCGGCCAGGGGAAACCTACTGTTAAAGCGCCGCCAAAGTGGCTCGTGCCGTCGATCGTGTGAACGTCCTGTAGGAGGAGCCGCACGTGTGGCGTGACGTTCGTGGCCGCGTAATACACGATATCCCTCAGGACGCTCGGGTTGGCGGCCGCGTCGTACCGGACCGCTAGGTAGGCGTGCGGCGTCGGATAGTACTTCAGGCGAAGATAACCCCCGCTGCTGCCGACTGCGCTCCCGAAGCCGTCGGCGTTCGCGTCGCGGCCCC
>DAHUXY010000225.1 GCA_027315505.1 Vulcanimicrobiota bacterium
CGACGACGACCTCTTCGAGCGGAATTTCTCGTTCGATCCCGTCGCGCTTCACTCGCGCGGTAGCGGGCGCAAGTTTCAGTAATGCCTCAACTGCGCGCCCCGTGGCGAATCGGCTGCGCATCTCCAGCCAATGCCCGACGAGTGAGAACGTCGTCAGCATCGCGGCCGCATCGTAGAAGACGTCGCCGGGAAACCAGAATGTGGTAGCGACGGAATACGCGTAGCTCACGAGGATGCCAAGCGCGATAAGCGTCATCATGTTCGCCTCGCGCCGCAGGAGCGCGCGCCACGCGCTCACCGTGAAGAGCGACCCGGCCCAAAATACGATAGGCGTCGCGAGCACAAAAGCGAGTATTTTTTCGGGGAGCCAGCTCGGCAAGGCTCCGTGGAATCCTAGGCTGCGGCCGATCGAGGAATACGCGACGATCGGGATGGTCAGAGCGGCGGCCACGATTGCCTTGCGCAACATATCGCCGATCATTGAGGCCGTATGGCCGCCGTGTTGTCCGGTGTCGGATACGGCATGCTTCATCGCGACCGGATGTGCGGGCCGGTCCGCAGCCGGTAGCGCGACCGCTTTGCAAGAACACGGAAATCCTCTCCGGTTCATCTCATCTAAGAGCGTCCGGGCATCGGTAACGCTTCGATCGTACCGAACGTCCAGCACGTCGGCCGTCCGGTCGATCGTGAAGTCCAACACACCGCGTCGCTCTTTCAGAAAGCGCTCGAGCGAACTATAGTCGGTTGCGCCGAAACAGCATTGTAACGCGATTGCGATTCGGTCGGACGGTTCAGAGAGTTCGTGCGGCGGCGTCATGTTTTCAGCTTGAGTATAGCGAACGTCGCGTACATCGTTGCGAAGAAACCAAGAAGAAGTCTCCCGTGGCGCCTCGTCTCGGACAAGGCCGATTGACACGGATAGCTCCGATCTGCTAACCTCCTTGGCACATGGACGCCAAGGTGTTTCGGCCATTCGCAGATGGATCCGCCGCGGTGCTGGGGCCACTAGAGAGTGCGGTCATGAATACCGTTTGGGATATCGGCACGCCCGCCACCGTCGGTGAAATCGTCGAACGGTTGGAGCAAGCAGGGCAGCCGATCCACTATTCGTCAGCCAAGACGACGCTCAATACGTTGACCGAAAAGGGCTATCTGACGAAGCGCCCGTGCGGGAAGGCGAATGCCTTTACGGCGGCGCTCTCTCGCGACGCGTTCGAACGACGCGTAGTCGGCGGCGTCCTCACCGGCTTGATGCGCAATTATCGCAATCCCCTCATGGCAAGCTTGGCCCAAACGCTTGCGGACGATCCTGCGTCGCTCGATGAATTCGAGCGGTTACTAGCGGAGCAACGTGCCCTGAAAGCGTCTTCGTGAACGGGCTGGCTGCGGCTATTACCCAGTGTCTGGCATCCGGGGGGGTCTTCAGCTCTCTTTGCGCGGCATTAGTCGTTCCACCCCTCGCATGGCTTGGCGTTCGCGCTCTGCGTCCTGCAATAAGCGCGATGAATGACGATCGCCCGTGGCAGGCGACGTTTGCCGCCGGAGCGGCGGCCCTCCCGGGCGCGCTCTTCCTCGCACTCGTCACGTTTGGGATTGCGAGCGCCATCAATTCTGCGTGCATGCAATTAGCCGCGGGCAAGGCGATGTCCGCGGCGCTTGCGCTACTCTTCGCGGGCGCAATCGTTCGCTCGCTGCTTCGCGCCCACGTCCGTAAAGAGGAACTCCACAGGCTGCTCGGATCCTCGACGAAAGCACGCGGCCGATCCGGAGCAATTGCGGCCGAAGTGGGCGTGTCGCTGTTTCAGGTTCACGATTCGCGCGCCGTGCTCGTCGTTGCCACCGGAGCCCCGACGCCGGGCGTATATATTTCGACGGGAGCGATGCGGCAATTCAACGATTCAGAATTACGGGCGGCATTGTTTCACGAGCGCGCGCACCTCGATCGCGGCGACCACCACATTGCGCCTTGGCTGTATTTTTTAAGCGACTTGCTGCCGTTACCGGCCGGTACCTTCATCGATATCTACCGCTGCTCGCGAGAATATTGCGCCGATCGTTCCGCCCTCGCGCATGTCGAGCGAACGGATCTCGCTTCCGCGCTGTTGCGCGTGGCTCGGAACTCCTCGCCTTCGTTAGAGGCCGGCGCGGCGTTTGCCGAACGGCATGCCATGTACGGCAGACTAAGCGCCTTGCTCCAACCCACAGAAGAATCGCAACCGGATCTTCGCCGGCGCCGTCTTGTCGCGATCGCCCTTTCGGCTATTTTCGCTATTGGTCTGGCGTTGCCGGCGCTTTCACCGGTCGCATTTCACTGCCAGCTGCCGAGGATGGGGTTTTGATCCGTAAAAGCATTTTCGTATCGGTTTTTCTGCCAACTATCTTGGCACTTGCGGCGGCATGCGCCGTCGCTTCTCCGAGCGTAACGCAGCTGGGCAGCGCTCGCGTCTCCATTGCAATTTCGCCCGATCCGCCTACCGTCGGATCGAGCACCGTTACCGTTGACGTGACCGGAGTGCAAGCTTCCGCATTGAACGGCACCACGGTTCGCTACACAACGACGATGCCGTCCATGAATATGAACGGGCCGAGCGGCGTTGCCTCGCGAGTCGCAACCGGCAATCAGTGGCGCTTTCATGTCGAGCTCGGAACGGCTACAACATGGAGCCTGCACGTGCAACTCTCCGGCGCTATTTCCGGGACCGCCGACAGGAGCGTAGTGGTCGGCCAGACCGCACCGGCATCATCTCGTGCGGCAGCAAACGCCGGCTCGTCAAACGATTCGATGGCTACGATGAACGCGAGCGGTGATAATGCGGCTTGGCGGAACGGCATCTTCGTCCTCATCGGCGTTCTTTTAATCGGAGCGCTGGTGCTCCGGCGCGACCGCCGTCCCCTTACGATCGCAACCATCGTTATCGCGGCCCTCGCGGTTCTCGGCCTCGCATACGCACAATCACGGTACGGGTCCGGCTCGGGAAATATGTCCTCCATGCAAGGCACCGCCGGCGTCGCTCCGATACCGGTAACCTTAGCGCGCATAGGCGGGCCGACCGACACGTCCGCGATTCAAGTACCGGCGAGCGTGCAGCCGTATCTCGTACAGAACGTCGTGGCGCGTGCCGCCGGCCTCCTTACGGCCTTCAACGCATACAGCGGCGATCGCCTGAAGGCAGGGGACGTCGTAGCGCGCCTGCAGGAACCGGAATTGCAAAGCAATGCGATGGCCGCGGAGGCGGCCGCGCGTGCGGCGGCCGATCAGCGTGCGTCGGCTCAAGACGACGTCGTTTCGAGCCGGGCCGACCTCGTCGCGCAACGCGAAAAGGTGCGGTATTGGAATGCGGAGATTTCCCGCGAGCGATCGTTGCTCCGTGCCGGCGCGGTCTCGGCTCAGGAATATCAGGACGAACGCGCGCAGGCCGCTGCGGCACGATCGGCATACGGCTCCGCCCTCGCAAAAGTATCCGGATCGGAGGCCTTGGCCCGCGCGGCGCAAGCGCAAGTGGAGCAAGCTACCGCGGGTGCGCAATCCCAGAACGTCATTGCCGGCTATGCGGACGTTATCGTACCAAACGACTCCGTCGTGATGAAACGCCTGGTCGATCCCGGGGTCTACGTGCAGCCCGGAACGCCGATCTTGCAGGTGGCGGTCGTCAACCGCCTTCGCGTGCAAGCACAGG
>DAHUXY010000227.1 GCA_027315505.1 Vulcanimicrobiota bacterium
CTTGGTGCGCCAGCGGGGAGCGGCTCCATTGACGCGAAGGGCTCGGCGGTGACGTACCTGCGACTGGAGTGCTCGCGTCCATGCAGCGAGTAGCGTTTAACCGAAGCCCGCTTGGCTCTGAGCCGTCGTTCGAAGAAGCGCGTAGCCGCATTCGGGCCTCCATCGCGCGCGACGCCGCCGATCCGCGAATCGAGCGAGCCGCACTCCCGCGGCTGTACGACCACGGCAAGCGCGCAGGGCGCGCCGTCGTGCTGTTGCACGGATTTACCAACTGTCCGCAACAGTTCGACGAACTCGCGCAAAGGTTGCACGCCGGCGGCGCCAACGTCTACGTTCCGCGCCTACCGCTGCATGGGTACGAAGACCGCCTGACACGCGCGTTGGCGAATCTCACCGTAACCGATTTGGTGCGCTGCGCGCAGGAAGCATACGCCGATGCCCGTGGGTTGGGCGAGAGCGTCGCCGTGATGGGGCTCTCGCTGGGCGGCACGATGGCGCTCTGGCTCGCGCAGACCCAACCGGTCGATGTGGTGGTGCCGATCTCACCGTTTCTGATGCCGATCGCGATACCGCGCTGGCTTGGGAACGCTGCCATGCGCGTTCTCAACGCCGTCCCCGATATGTACTGCTGGTGGGACCCGCGCATCAAGGCCGCATCGCTACCGCCTTACGCCTATCCGGGTTTCCCGACGCACGCGCTTGCGAAGATCGTTTTCCTGGGCGCCGTGGTGATCGCGGAGGCCCGCGACGCCGCGCCGCTTGCTCGCTCGTGTACCTTCGTGGTCAACGCGAACGAGAGTGCGGTGAACGATCGTGTGACGGCCGGCCTCTTCGCGCGGTGGACGCGGCGCGGAGCCCGCTATCGTTACGATACCCTACACGACCTCGGCGAACCGCGACACGATATTATCGACCCCACGACGTTCCCGCAAGCGCGTACCCTGGTCTATCCGACGCTCCTGAAACTCGCCCTCGGCTCATGAGCAGCCTCGCGCATTACCCGTCACTCTCGGTAGAGTTCGGGGCGGTATTGGTCTTGGTGGCGGCATTGCTGGCGCGCGTGTTGCTGCGGCGCTTCGGCGTGCCGTCGATCCTTACGCTGCTGGCCTGCGGACTGGCCGCGGGTCCGAGCGGTCTCGGCTTTTTAAGGCTCGACCTCACGCAGCCAGGGACGCGCGCGCTTCTCTCGCTAGCCGTGGTCGTCGTACTGTTTGAAGCGACCCTTCGCATCGATTTGCGCAATATGCCGCGCTGGACGATCGGGCTGTTGGCATTGGTGGGGCCTGCTCTGACGCTGGCGTTGCTGCCGATCGTCGGCCGGCACTACGGGCTTACGAAGCTGGTTGCGGTGATGGTCGCAGCGGTCTGCGTCGTTACCGGACCAACCGTTACCGGCCCCCTGCTCGCGCGTCTACGCCTGCGCGTGGGGCTCTCGCACTTGCTCGAAACCGAAGGCCTCGTCCTCGATGCGATCGGCGTCATCATTGCCGCGGCGGTCTTCGCATCGTTCACGTCGCGCATCGGCGCACCGCTCGCCAACGCGGTTCAAGCCACCCTGCGGATCGGCGCGGGCGTCGTCGTCGGCGTGCTGTTGGGATTCCTGGCGCAGCGCACGATGGGGTTCGCTACGCGGTCCTCGAGCGATATTAGCAAAATCTACGTGCTGCTCGTCGGATTCTCAGCCTATGCGATTGCCGAGCTGGTCTCGCACGAAAGCGGCCTCGTCGGCGTGGTGGCTTGCGGCATGGTCATGGATTTGAAGACGCTCCCGCACGAGCGCTTATTACGTTCGTTCAAAGAAGATCTTTCAATGCTGGCGCTATCGACCGTGTTCGTTCTGCTCGCCTCGCAGATCCAACTCGGTCAACTCGGGGCGCTGATCGTGCCCGCGCTCGCCATCGTCGCCGCGTTGGTGGCATTCCGCATCATCACGGTCTTGGTTGCCACTCAGAAGGGCGCGTATACGTGGCCCGAACGCGTGCTGATGATGACGATCTTCCCCCGGGGTATCGTCGCCGTCTCGCTCGCCACATACTATGCGACGCAATTGCCCGCGTGGGGTCTGCGCGGCGGGGACGTGCTCGCGGGCGTGCTCTTTTTGGTGATCATGACGACGATCGTCCTTTCGGCCGCAAGCGCGATTCTCGTGACGCGCCTCTTCGGGCTGCAGATGCCCTCGATGATCGTCGCGGGCATCTCGCCCACCACGATCGATGCGGCGCGAGGACTGATCGAGCGCGGTCATCGAGCGCTCCTGGTCGATCGCGAAGAACGCGCGGTCCTCTTCGCGCGCGCGAGCGATCTGGAGGCGGAGTTGGCCGAGAACTCGGCGCAGATCGTCTCGCTCGCGCGCGAACGCGGCGCGCGATGCGTGATTCTTTCGAGCCCCGCCGGCTGGGAAGATTTACGAAAGCGCCTTCCGGCGTCGGTGGAGATTCGTCCGTTAGGCAGCGGGGAAACGGCGGGATTTGCCGCATGGGACGCACCATGACGACCGGCAAAATTGCAATCACCGGAGCGAATGGAACGATCGGCACGCGTCTTTGCGCCGATCTCGCGACCGACCACACGCTCGTCCGCATCGACCGCGAGAACGCCGATGTGTGCGCCGATATTCGGGATGCCGAGGCGATGGATGCCGCCTTGCGCGGATGCGACGCCGTCGTCCATCTGGCCGGAGTAGTAGCCGTCGATGCCGCCTGGGACGACGTCTACACGACCAATATCGGCGGCACCTATACGGTGTTCGAAGCGGCGCGCCGCAACGGCGTTAAGCACGTGATCTTTGCCAGCTCGAATCACGCGGTCGGCATGAACGAAGTACGCAACGTTCCGGAGATCTACGAGCCGGGTTTCGGGCGCGTGATCGGCGTCGAGGATCCATACCGGCCCGACGGGCTCTACGGCGTCTGGAAGGCCTTCGGCGAGGTACTGGGGCGATACTACAGCGATGCGTTCGGCCTCCACGTCGCTTGCATACGCATCGGGTCCATTACGCAGGCCGACGACCCGGCCGACGAGAGCGTTCGCGCATCGTCCGGTTGGCTCGGGCTCACCGACGAGCAGAAGTTCAAGCGCTATGCGGCGACGTGGATGTCGCAGCGCGATTTCGCGCGTTTGGTGCGCTGCATCCTGGCCCGCGACGTGCCGTACGCGATCGTCTACGGCGTCGGCGACAACGCGACGCGTTTCTGGGATCTTGAAGCGGGTCGCGCGATCTACGGTTTTTGGCCGCAGGACGGCGTCAAACCGACCGGCTGAGGCGTTCGCGACCGTGGGGAGCGCCGAGGTCCTGTAGGGGGCCGATCGGTACGATGCGCGTCGGGTTGATGTCGTCGTGCGTGTAATAATAGTGGCGTTTGATGTGGTCGAAGTCGACCGTCTGCGCCACGCCGGGAATTTGATAGAGGTCGCGTAGGTAGCCGAAGAGATTCGGATAATCCGCGATCCGGCGCAGGTTGCATTTGAAATGCCCGAAGTACACCGCGTCGAAGCGGACAAGCGTCACGAAAAGCCGCCAGTCCGTTTCAACCGGCAGCGCGCCGAAGAGGTAGCGCGAATCCGCTAGCCGCGCTTCCAGCGCGTCGAGCGTATCGAAGACGCCGTAGGCGGCGCGTTCGTAGGCCGCTTGCGACGTCGCAAATCCGGCCCGATACACGCCGTCGTTTACCGTGGTGTAGATTCGTTCGTTGAGGCGATCGATCTCGTCGCGAAACGGAGCCGGATAGAGATCGTACGCGCGATTGCTCAGCGCGGTAAACTCGGTTTCGAACATGCGCATGATGTCGTCGTCCGAGTTGCTCACGATGCGCTCGCTCTGCGTATCCCACAAGACCGGGACGGTAATGCGCCCGCGATAGTGCGGGTCGTTCGCGTCGTACGCCTCGCGCAGATAGCGGAAGCCGTTGATGGGATCGGGCGAGAACCCGGCGCCTTCACCGAACTCCCAGCCGTGTTCGTCATCGCGAATCGGGTTCACGACGGTCATGCCGACGACGCTTTGCAGCCCCAATAGTTCGCGTACGATAATGGTGCGATGCGCCCACGGGCATGCGAGCGAGACGTACAGGTGGTAGCGTCCGGCTGCGACGGGATAGGGCGTGCTCCCATCGGCGCGTACCCAGTCGCGAAATGCGTCCTGTTGACGCACGAAGCTTCCATCGTGGTGTTGCTCGCCGGGGAATTGCGCCTGCACGGTACTCATACACCTCGCAACCGCCGATGTCGCGGGCCGGTTTCGCAAAACCTGGGCGCAAGCGCGGAGGAGTCGTCTGCGGCCGAGGCGCATCGAGGCCCGGGAACTTGACGCTATGGGAGACGTGCCGGCTCGATGAGGGGTTTCATTCTCGGTATCGCATTGACGCTTGCCGTATCGGCCGGCGGAGCGTACGCCGCCGTCTCGCAAGGCTGGGTCCCGGCCAACGCCGATTCGCCGCCGTCGCGCCTGGAGACGTGGGCCGCTCGGAAATCGCTGTACGTGACCATACGCCGTGAAGCGCCGCGCACGGCGGACCCCGTCCCTCTCACCGACGCGAACCTGGTCGCCGGCATCAAACTCTACGGCGCGAACTGCGCCGCCTGCCACGGCGTTGCCGACGGCATGGCCTCCAACATCGCGGTGGGGCTCTACCAGCACGCTCCGCAACTCGGCCGGCACGGCGTGACCGATGACCCGGAAGGCGTCACGTTTTGGAAGATCAAGCACGGCATTCGCCTCACCGGGATGCCCGCGTTCTCCAACACGCTGGCCGACACGCAGATCTGGCAAATGACGCTGTTCCTCAAGCATATGGACGCTCTCACGCCGGCTGCCGAGAAGGCTTGGAAAGCGCTCGAGAACCCAGTCCAAATCGCGCCCAAGTCGGCG
>DAHUXY010000246.1 GCA_027315505.1 Vulcanimicrobiota bacterium
CCGCCCGGCATCGCCGGTGCGTCTTTCTTGGGCTCGGGCTTGTCGGCGATCAACGTCTCGGTGGTGAGAATCAGCGCACCGATCGATGCGGCGTTCTGCAGCGCCGAACGCGTTACTTTGAACGGCTCGACGATACCCGACTTGAACATATCGACGATCTCGCCGGTCATGGCGTCGAAGCCGTGCGGAGCCTTCTTGCTCTTCACGTTGTTCACTTCGACCGAGCCTTCGAATCCCGCGTTGAACGCGATCTGACGGAGCGGCTCTTCGAGCGCCTTGCGGATGATGTCGATGCCGATCTTCTCATCGGCCCACGTCGCCGCGTGGCCGTTGGTCTTCGGAGCGGTTTCGACGTACTTCTCGATCGCTTTGACCGCGTGCACGAGCGAGCTGCCGCCGCCGGGGATCATGCCTTCTTGCACCGCAGCGCGCGTCGCCGAGAGTGCATCTTCGATACGATGCTTCTTCTCTTTGAGCTCGGTCTCGGTTGCGGCACCGACCTGGATAACCGCAACGCCGCCCGAGAGCTTCGCGAGGCGTTCTTGGAGCTTCTCACGATCGAAATCGGAGTCGGTATCTTCGATCTGCTTTTTGATCATCTCGATCCGGCCCTTGATGGCGTCGCTCTTGCCGGCGCCGTCGACGATCGTCGTCTCTTCTTTGGTGATCTTGACGCGCTTGGCGCGGCCGAGCTGATCCGGGGTGACCTTATCGAGCTTGAGGCCGAGCTCTTCGCTGATAACCGTCGCGCCGGTGAGGGTCGCGATATCCTTGAGCATCTCTTTGCGGCGGTCGCCGAAGCCCGGCGCCTTCACCGCAACGCTGGTGAACGTGCCGCGCAGTTTGTTCACCACCATCGTTGCAAGGGCTTCGCCCTCGACATCTTCGGCGATGATCATCAGCGGCTTCTGCACCTGGACGACTTTTTCGAGCAACGGAAGAATGTCGGCGATCGCCGTGATCTTGCGCTCGGTAACGAGGATGAACGGATCGTCGAGAACCGCTTCCATGCGCTCGCTGTCGGTCACCATGTACGGCGAGATGTAGCCCTTATCGAACTGCATGCCGTCTTTGGTCTCGACTTCGGTCTTGAGGGTCTTGGATTCTTCAACGGTGATGACGCCGTCTTTGCCGACTTTCTCCATCGCGTCGGCGATGAAGTTGCCGATCTCTTTATCGTTAGCGGAGATCGACGCAACCTGAGCGATCTTCTCTTTGGTGTCGACGACTTGCTTGAACGACTCCATCTCCTTGACCGCGACTTCAACGGCCTTCTCGATGCCGCGCTTGATGAGCAGCGGATTGCTTCCCGCCGTCACGTTGCGCAGGCCTTCGCGGATGATCGCTTGCGCGAGCACCGTCGCCGTGGTCGTGCCGTCGCCGGCGATATCGTTGGTCTTGCTCGCGACTTCTTTTACGAGCTGTGCGCCCATGTTTTCGAACGCATCGGGGAGTTCGATCTCTTTCGCAATCGTCACGCCGTCATTGGTGATCGTCGGCGAGCCGAACTTCTTGTCGAGGACGACGTTGCGCCCTTTGGGGCCGAGCGTCACCTTGACGGCATCGGCGAGCATGTTCGCTCCGCGCTCGAGGGCGCGACGAGCGGCTTCATCAAATACGAGTTGCTTTGCAGCCATGATTTTCTTTCTAACTCCTTACGCGTGCGCCGGCACTTTGTCGACGATAGCCAGGACGTCTTTTTCGGAAACAATGAGGTACTCGATGCCGTCGATCTTGACTTCGCTGCCCGAGTATTTCGAGAAAATAACGCGGTCGCCGACCTTCACGGTCATCGCAAGCGTCGTGCCGTTGTCGAGCACGCGGCCGCTCCCGATCGCGCGGACGATCCCCTCTTGGGGCTTCTCTTTCGCGGTGTCGGGAAGGAAAATGCCGCCGACGCTCTTCTCTTCTTGCTCGACGTGCTCGATGACCACGCGGTCGGCCAAAGGCTTCAGGTTCACGGAAAACCTCCAAAAGTGTGATTCGAAATGAGTTTCGAGATGGATTTGGCACTCTTAGCATCTGAGTGCCAACGCCTCGGATATTAGCAGAGACCCCCGGCGAGTGCAAGCGGTTTCATGGGATGAGAGTTTGGTTAAACTCCCTCCGGGACGTACCGGAGGAGCCGGGTGGGACGTTCTATCGGTAGCCGACGCCGAGCGACCGGTCGGCAAAGGAGCAGCAGTATGAAACGCCTCGCATTCGTCCTCACCGCAGCGATCTTCGCCCTGAGCCTCGTCGGGGCGCGCCCCGCGATCGCGGGGATCAATATCGGCATCGGCATCTCGATCGGCACCGCACCGCCGCCGATCCCCTATTACGCCTACGAACAGCCCCCGCCGCCGGCTCCGAACTGGATCTGGATCCCCGGCTACTGGCGCTGGAATCGCGGCGGCTACCATTGGGTACGCGGACGCTGGACCCCCGCACCGGAACCCGGCCTCTACTGGACCCCCGGCTACTGGGCCTGGGATGGCAGCGGTTACTATTGGAACGGCGGCTATTGGGGGCGCACCGTCGGCTACTACGGCGACGTGAACTACGGGTGCGGCTACTACGGCCAAGGCTACGACGGTGGTGAATGGGACGGCGACCGCTTCCGCTACAACAGCTACGTGACGCATGTCGATCGCAACACCATCGGCAACGCGGTCTACTACGATCCGCACGTCGTGCGTCGTGCCCCGCAGGAGGGGCGCCGGAGCTACGTGCAGGTCACACACGGCGGCGCACCGCGGAACGCCCGCTATCAGCGGCAACAGCCGCGCTACCAGCCGCCGCAGCGGCAGCAACCGCGCTACCAGCCGCAGCGGCGGCAACCGCAACCGCGCGGCAACCAGGGCCGCGGTAATCAAGGGCGCGGCAACCAGGGGGGCGGCAACCAGGGGCACGGCAACCAGGGCCGCGGCAATCAGGGGGGCGGCAACCAGGGGCACGGCCACGACAACGGCGGACACGGGCACGGTCGGCCACCCGCCTAAGTACGACTCGACCCAGAGCCGAAGCACGGTCGCCCACAGAGGCGGCCGTGCTTCTATTTATTTATGCTTGAAGATCGTCGACTTGGGGAATACTAAGACGGGTTAACCCAGATTGAAGGCACTCCTATGAAATCCTCACGCGCTCTTTTGGTCGCGATTCTCGCCGCCGTCGCATTTTTTATTCCGCGGCCGGCATCGGCGATTACTCTGAGCCAAATTATCTCACTCGTCGCACCGCCGCCGATTCCGGCCTACTCCTACCAGCAACCCGCTCCGCCTGCGCAAAACTCGATGTGGATACCCGGGTACTGGAATTGGAACGGCAACGCCTATCGCTGGGTCGCCGGGCGATGGACCTACGCTCCTAGCCCCGGTCTCGTCTGGACGCCGTCGTACTGGCAAGCAACGCCCGCCGGATACGTCTATCACTCCGGATATTGGGGACATAGCGTCGGATACTATGGCAATCTCAACTACGGTCATGGGTATTTCGGCAACGGTTACGATGGCGGCAAATGGCGCGGAAACAAATTCCTGTACAACACCTATGTAACTCACGTCGATCGGCGTACCGTCCACGCGGTCTACTTCGACCGAAACGTCTATCGGCGTTCGCCGCAGACGAACCATGCGAGTTTTGTCGGCCAAATGCATTCCGCGAATCGCGGCCACGCGACGCAATCAATGCGCGGGAATCAAAAAACCGATAAACGCGGTCAGAGCCACGGCAACAGCCACGGCAACAGCAACGGCAACGGCAACGGCAACGGCAAGCACGGCCACGGAAAGCCGCCGCGCTAGGACGTCGCTGTAAGGCTCCCGGCAAGAAAGCCCGCCGATGATCTGCATCGTGCGGGCTTTTTGTGGGGCCGCTGCCCTCGCCGCCGAGCCGCGAACTCGGCGGAGGGCTTATTGGTTCGGAATAAAGTGGGCGATAATAATCGTGTAGTAGGTGCCTCCGCTGACTTCATAGTCGTTGGCACTCTCCAGCACCACCGCAAGCGTACCGTCGGGAGAATTCCAGCGCTCTCGATGATTGGAGAACAGGGTCGCAGCACGTAGATGGGTGGTCGCCTTCACGTAAGTTGACGGGAGATCGGCGACGATCGCCTTCCTAACCGCCGCATACTGCATCGAGGTTCCGAAGCTAGTCGGAGACTCGCACTGCAACCCCCAATTCGAATCTTCCAAATCGGTATTGGGGTGAAAGAATGAGGCTGTGACATTGCAGGTTGAGTAGGGAAGCCCGAGCTGAAATTCGGTGGCGTATCTACCAGAAAAATATTCTTCGGAATCGAGCGTCTCACTATTGGGAACCGGCCGGCCACGAATCGCCGCAAAATTCGTCGGTGCCTCCCTGAGGCCGACGGCGATCTGCCGCGCAAGTGCACCGAAAAAGGCCTTGCGCTGCGATGGCGTCATTCCCGAGGCATAGAGCGCGTAACGATGGTGCGCGGTAACGTAATGGCGAACCGAGACCGCGACGCCGACCGATGCAGGCTTCGAGCCCGAGGCCGCTTCGACGAACGGCGTCGCCACGACGCGGCGGCCATTCGATGCCGTCCAGGTGGTAATAACTGCTCCGGTACGCTTATCGAGCGCGCCGATCCCCTTGAATCCCTTGAGCGAGGGAGCGAGATACTTCTCGGCCAGGTTGGAGGCACGAGCGATATCCGTCGTCGGCGGGAAATACCATACGAAGTGCACCGACCAATACTCGCGTTGCGAAGGAGCCGCAAAGTTGTGACTGATAACAGCGTGCGGCAGCGAGAGAACGCGCAGATTGTAAAGGTCGAAAAATTGGTCGGCTTCGGTGCGTTTGCCGAGATACGGCGCAAAGTTTTTCGTCATCGTCGAAACGAGGTGCGGCATCGCCCGTTCGAGATAATTCGTCGCGGCGGGTTTTGCTGCCAGCGCAGCGGTGGTAAAGTACGCGGCGATCGCGAGCAAAACGGCGACGCGCAGGCGATTTTTGAAAGCGAGAAACTGCATCGGGGCACCCCTCTTTCGTTCGGTACCCGTGCCTTCGTCAGGAAGCAAGCGTTCTCTTTTTCGCGGGCGAGCTGCGATCGCTACGACGTCGTCAGCTTTACCTCGACGGCGATCCCCTGGCGCACGCTTGCGGTAACGGTGCAGTAATCTTCGAAGAGCGCGCGACAGCGTTCGAAGCGTTCGTGCTGCTCTTCGGGAATATCCGCGTGAAGCTCGACCTCGATCGCTCCGATCCGCAGCCGTCCGCGCTCGTTTCTCGCCTTGTGGATGGAGACATTCGCGCGCAATCCATCGACCGTCGCATGCGTTTTTCCCACGCAAAACAACAGGCTCGAGGCCAAGCAACTACCGACCGCGGCGCCGAGCATCGCATCGGGGCTCGGGCCGCGTGCCTCGCCGAGCGGCGGGCCTTCCTCGGCGAAGAATTCCGGTACGCTCGTCCCTTCGACACGCACGATGAATTCGTAGCCTTCGCGCCGCTCTAGGGTAACCTTCGTCGGCTGGGGTTCCTCAAGGTTTGCCATCTCGATCTCCTCGCGCCTTCGCGCACTGCAAATGACTGCACGTAGCCCCTTCAAACGCGCTCGCCCTCGCGCACTCCTGCCCCCTCGGCAGCGAGCGCCGTTCCAGCAGCCTTGGTGGGAGCAAACGAGCGCCCGGGAGAAGAGCGCCCGCATGCCTCCCACCACTCGCCAATACCCCGCGATTCTCGCCCGCGGTATCCTCGCCGGCATCGTCGGCGCGATTTTGATCGACGGTTTTCTTTACGTCACCCAAGTGCGGCCCCAGGGCGGAACGATGCTGCAGCTCTGGAGCTTCGTCGCGATGGCGGCGATGGGAAAGACGATTCTCGCCAACCCGCTCGCGCCGCTCTACGGCGCGATCGTTCACGTACTCGTCTCACTCGCGTGGGGCGTTGCGTTCGCCTGGGTCGCCGCTTCGCAGCCCTTTATCGCGAAACGCTGGCTGCCCTCGGGGCTCGCGTACGGCGTCGTCGTCTATCTCGCGATGGATGTCGTCATGCTCGCCGCCGGCGTGTTACAGAATCCGAAGACCCCCAACGATCTCATCTTTCAGCTGCTCGCGCACGTCGTGTTCTTCGGCCTGCCGATCGCGTGGATCGTCGCTGCGATGACCCCCGCCTCCGCCGACACGCAAGCGTAACGTGAACGGCGCGCTGGAGATCTCGCTTGCGGCTTTGCGCGCGAACGCCGAAGCACTTCGCTCGCTGGTCGCGCCGACGCATGCAGCGTTCGTCGTTAAGGGAAATGCCTATGGGCACGGAGCCGCCGAGGTCGCCCGTGCAATCGAAGCGCACGCAAGCCACCTCTGCGTCTATACGATCGACGAAGCGCTCGCCTTGCGCGCCGCCGGGATCACCGCGCCTCTGCTTATTCTCGGGCCCGTTCCCGCATCCGCATTGCGTAGCGCGATCGAACACGATTGCGAACTCCCGCTCTGGGACGAACGTGGATATCTCCACGACCTTGCAGCGGCTGCAAGCAGTTGCGGGCGGCCGGCGCGCGTCCACGTAAAAATCAACACCGGCCTCAATCGCTTCGGCATCGAAGCCGAGGGATGCGATGCGCTCTTGGAGGCTGTCGCCGGCGTTCGCGGCGTCGAAATCGTCGGTGTTTTTTCACATCTTGCCGCCGCCGAAGAGATCGACTCGCCGTACACGCAATATCAGCTCGCGCGCTTTACGATCGCGCGCGAACGCCTGCGCGCACGCTTCCCGGCAGCGCAACAGCATATCGCGGCCTCCGCGGCGGCGATGCTCTGGCCGAAATCGCGGCACGATCTCGCGCGCTTCGGCATCGCACTGTACGGCATTTGGCCGTCAGAGCAGACGCGTTCGGCGATGGGAGATTCCGGGCTCATCTTACACCCCGCTCTGAGCTATCGTTCCCAACTCGTGGTGACGCGAGATATCGAAGCGGGTGAAGCGATCGGATACGGTTGTACGTTTCACGCACCGCGCGCGATGCGAATCGGCGTGCTGCCCGTGGGCTACGCCGACGGTATCCCGCGGCTGCTCTCCAACGGCGGCAGCTTTCTTATCGACGGTGCGCGTTGCTCGATCCTCGGGCGGATCGCCATGAATACGTGCGTGCTCGATCTGACGAACGCCCCCGCCGCCGCCGTCGGCACGAAGGTAACGCTCATCGGGCGCGATGGAAGTGAAGAGATCGCCGCCGACGACTGGGCGCGCTGGGCGCAAACCATTTCCTACGAGATCGTGACCCGGCTTCCAAGTTCATTGCCGCGCGCCTTCATCGAAAGTCGCGGCTAGCGTAACAAGCCACCGCTTACCGACGTTGTAGGAACGATGCTTCACCCTGCTACTCTCGCAATCATCATCGGAGGCACGAGCCTGCGCGACCGCGCGATCGTCGTACGAGAGCGCGCGCTCTTGCCGGTGCGCGCCATCTCGCAGGCTCTCGGCGGCCGCGTTGATTACCTCTCGTCGCTACGGGAGATCGACGTTCACCGTACCAGCGGCCCAACGATTCGTCTACGCGTCGGCTCGCGTACGGCATGGATCGGCGCGAAGCGCTCCGCGCTCGATGTCGCGCCGCTTATCCTCGG
>DAHUXY010000131.1 GCA_027315505.1 Vulcanimicrobiota bacterium
TTCCGAGGCCGAGCACCGAGCCTGAGAGATCGACGAGGGCGTACCCAACCTTGCGGGTGCCGGGATCGATTCCCAGGATGACGGCGTTCATTTCGGCGCCGGGCTCGGCGTCTGCGAGAGCGCGATGACCACCGGCACGCCGCCGGTGTGCGGGTAGACGTCCTCGGCCGCGTAGGCCGTCATAAAATACGTCCCCGGTTTTGCCAGCATATGTTGCATCTGGGCGACGTCCGGGAGAATCTGCAACGCCTGCACGTTGGTCGCGAGATACGGCGGCATCTGCACGGCGCGGGCGGCATTGGCCACGAGCGTCTGCACTTCTTGGAGCGCGATGTTTGCGCTCGCGCCGCTGCTGCCGGGGATCTTGATCGATGCGATCGGCTGGCCTTTAATGAAGCGGCGCGCGTCCGGCGTCGCGTTGATCACGAAGTGGATCGGATCGTTGACGAAGAGATTCTGCGCGGAGCCGACGGTGAGCAGCATGTTGTTTTGGTTGAGGCCGGCAATCATCACCGGCGATTCGAGGACGTCTTTTTTCAGCTTTTGATCGATGTCCGCCGGGATCGTGTAACGCTTGAGCCCCAATTGCGGGTACGTCGCGTTCATATACTCGACCGCTTTGACGTAGTACGCCTTGAGCTCCTTAAAGCGCGTCGCCTCGTTGTCGCTTTGATGGATGACGAGGTACGAGGGAACCATGAGCGCCTCGGTCGGAAAGACCAGGCGTCCGGTGTTCACCTTCTGCTCGAGCTCGCTTTCGCGCGACTGCAGCGTCGCGATCTCCGTGTTGAGCGCGCTTAACCGGAAGAAAGCGGTTTTCACCTGTTGCGAAGCGAGAATCGCGCCGACCGTCACCACGAGCGAGATGAGCATCCCGGTACCGATCGCAACGATCGTCGACGTATAGCGCGGGCGAATCCCGAACAGCGTCAGACGGCGGCGGCCGACCTGATGGCCGACGCGGTCGCCCACGTACGCAACCCCGCCCGCCACTACCATGATAAAGAGCAGCGTGCCCATCCCGCGGACGAAATCGACGAACGTCACCGCCACGTCTACCTCGCCGCCGCTCGGCGCAATCGCGCCAAACCGATGCCGGTAAAGATCAGGTTCGGCATCCAGGCCGAAATAAAGGTCAAGCCCGCGTACGACTCACCGATGTACGAAAAGATCGTCATCACGACGTAATAGATGAACGCGATGCCGACGGCGAGGCCGAACCCCAGGCTCGTACTGCCGCCCCCGCGCATCGAGCGCACGCCGAACGGCACCGCGATCAACACGAAGACGAAGCACGCGAACGGACGTGCCAATTTTTCCCAGTACGTAGCCACGTATTTGCGCTGCTCCGTCTGCGTCAATTGACCGCTGCGCACGATATCGGCGATCTGCGTTCGGCTCATAGCCTCCGGATTGTTCTGGCTCAAGCGCTTGACGATGTCGGTTGGCTTCTCACCCAGTTCGACCTGCTGCTGAGGAACGTTCGGTTCGGAGAGGGTCGTTCCGTCGGGATTGAAGCGGTAGACGCTGGCGTTGTCGAGCGTCCAGCGATCGCTGGTGAAGTCGGCGCGATCGGCGAACACGATCTGCGTTGGATGGTTGTTGCGATCGTACTGGATCAGCGTGACGTGGAGCAGCGCCTGAGAATGCGGCTCGTATGCGGTCGCGATGGTGATCTGCCGGCCGCCGCCGGGCAACGGCGCCGAGACGGTGAGATCGCGGCTAAAGGCGCTGGTGTGGCTGATGACGGTATCTTCGATCTCGGTTACGCGATCCTGAGCGAACGGCACCACGACCTCTTGCAAGACGTACGTCACGAACGACAACGCGAAGCCTGCGAAGAGGAGCGGCACGACGATGCGCATGAACGTGATTCCGCCGGCTTTCATCGCCGTGATTTCGCTTTCGCCCGAAAGCCGTTGAATCGCGAGCAACGTGCCGAGCAGCAGGGCCATGGGGATGACCAGCACGACTTCGCCCGGAAGATTCCATAGAAAAAGCTCGATCGCGGCCCACAGCGGCGCGTGGTCGGACGAGACGATGCGGCCGATCGCCAGAATCTGCGTCGCCGCGAAGATCAGCGTGAACGCGGAGAGGCCGAAGCCGAACGGGCCCGCCAGCTCTTCCAGGAGATAACGGTCGAGAATCGAGGGGCGAAGCGTTCGCCGAATGCGCTTCCAAAGCACTACAGGCGGAATCCTTCGCCCAAATAAAACTTGCGGGCAATCGGCGAATCGAGGACGTTCTGCGCCGTGCCGGAGACTTCGATACGTCCGTTGTTCATGATGTACGCGCGGTCGACGATGGCGAGGGTTTCGCGCACTTGGTGATCGGTAATGAGCACGCCGATCCCGCGGTCGCGCAGTTGGCGAATCATCGCTTGAATATCCGCGACGGCGATCGGATCGATCCCCGTGAAGGGCTCGTCCAGCAATAAGAACTCCGGTTCGGTCGCGATCGCGCGCGCGATTTCGACGCGGCGGCGTTCGCCGCCGGAGAGCGAATCGCCGCGCGCATCGACGAAGGCCCGCAGCCCAAACTCTTCCAGCAACGCCGGCAAGCGCCGCTCTTGCTCGTCGCGCGGGACGCCGTTTTGCTCCCAAATCAGGCGGATATTATCGCCTACCGAGAGCTTGCGAAAAATCGAGTTTTCCTGGGCGAGATAGCCGATCCCGTTGCGCGCGCGCTCGTACATCGGACGCCCCGAAAGATCGACTTCTTTGCCCCCCTGCTCCAGCACCACATTGCCGCCGTCCGGCTTGACCAGCCCCACGACCATGTAGAACGTCGTCGTCTTACCGGCGCCGTTGGGGCCGAGCAAACCGACGACTTCGCCGGTGTGGACCTCGGCGCTGACGCCTTCGACGACGCTCCGCTCGCCGTATTTTTTAACCAGGCCGCGTATTTTGATCGTGCTGTTTTCGTTCATTGCATCCGTGTACGGGTGAGCGAGATGTTGGAATCGATGCGATTGCCGGTTGCATCCAAGCCGTTAGGACCCTGAGCTACCACGTGACCGACCCCGTGGATCATCTCGTCGCGCGCGGAGTAGGTGAGGGTATCGCATGCGAGCGTCATGCCCGAACTGCTGGTCGCGCGCACGCCGCCGAGCAGCGTGACCGTTTTGGCCGCCTGATCGACGAGCGCGTTCGGCGCCGAAGCCACCAACGTCGAACCGTCGGCGGAGTAAAAGGTTACGTGGACCTGGTGCAGGGTGGCGCGCGCACTCCCCTGCGTGCCGGTGCTCTCGTAGGAGCGGGCGATCAGCTCGTACTGTTTGCGATTGCTCTTCTGCTGGATCATGCGCACGGGCTGCTTGGCGGTGCCCCGGCCGGTAAATTTCAGCGGCGGCAGCGACGGGCTGGCGGTGGCGGTGGGGCTTGCGACCGGTTGGTTCTTCGGGGCGAGGGGCGTGCACCCGGCCAGTAGGCCCGCCAAAAGCGCCGCCGCCAGGGCGTATGAGCGCTTACGGCGCATCCGCGCCCTCCATTAACCCGTGGCGAGCAGCGACGAGCGCATACGCCAAGGTGGGAAGCCACAAGCCAAAGATCACAACACTCACAACGTCGATCAGCCCTTGCACGAGCGTTCCCATTAGTCCCGCTGCAATCGCAAGCGCGAGGAACGCCGCGTCCGCGGATGCCTCGCGAACGGCATCCCGCAGCGCGATCGCAAAGCTCCACCACGTCCAAACGAACGCGCCGAAGCCGACGATGCCCAGCTCGGCCAAGAACGTCAGATAGACGCTATGGGCGTGAAAGGCGGTCGCATCGCCGTCGGGCAGCCTCACGGCCGCATAGAGCTTGGAGAAGCCGAACGGCCCGACCCCGGTGAGCGGAAAGCGATCGATGATCTGGATCGCCGCCTGCCAGATGGAAAGGCGCGTGTAGTTTTCGCTCGGATTGTGATGCATGTTGAACGCCAGCAGCACCGCGGCGAGCACGGCGCCGACGACCGCCGCGCCCCACAGCAAGCCCTGGCGCGCGTGCCGCGCCCTGGCCACGATCAGGAAGGCGGCCGCGGCGGCCAGGCCCACCCAGCCGGTCCGCGAGAAGCTCAGCCCCATCGCGACCAAACCCAGCGCGAGAGCCGCGAACGCGGCAATCCGCAGGGCACGCTCGCGCGTAATGCGGGCGATCGCATAGGCGATCGGCAGAAGCACGATGAGATAGCCGGCCAGTTCGCCCGGCAGGACGAACGTGCCGATCGCCCGCCCGTTGCCGATCGTGTACTGCGCCGAAGGAAAGCGCGTGAGCACCATCGCGATTGCGGCCGCCGACGCGAGCGCGCCGGATGCCATGAAGGCCCAAGCAATCGCGCGCGCGGCTCCCGGATAGGCGTAGTAGCGCACGATCGCGCTATGCCATATCGCACCGAGAGCGAAGATTCCAATGAACAGCACGCCGTCGCGCGGATTGAAACCCAGCAACGCCGCGAGCAACGCGGCGGCCACCCACGACCACATCGGGATCCCAATGGGCGAGCCGCGCCGGGGCGGAACGAGCACCATCACCGTGGCGTAGAGCGCGAGTACGCCCATCGCAGCCAGCAATCCCCACGCCATTCCCCGCGGAACGACGGAGATGCCCGGGAACGTCACCGTCGTGAGCGTGATGAACGCGGGGAAAAACGGCACGCACGCCTGCGCGAACGCAAGGCCGGCCGGCATGGCGCGCGCCCACTTAGCCGGCATCGAGTACCTCCGCGATGCACTCCGCAATCGCGCGTGCGCCGCCCGGGCCGCCCATCCGCTCGCGACCGATCGCCCCCATGCGCTCGCGCTTGCTCGCATCGCCGAGAAGGGCGCGAAGGCCCGCAGCCGCGCGCGGCACGTCGCCCGGGAGAATCTCCAACGCTTCGCCCAGCAGGCCGTGCTGACGCATGCGGTACCACGCATTCTTGCGATCGTCCCCGAGCTCGAAAGCGACCACCGGTATTCCGGCCGCGGCCGCCGCTTCGTTGGCGGTCCCCGCCTGCCCGATCACCGCCGTCACGTGGCCGAACAGCGCGCCGAGCGGGCCGCGAAACGCGCGCGCGATCGCGCGACCCTGCCGCATCACCACGAACGGCACCGCCTCGTCGTCGCGCAGATCGATCTGCCAGCCGTCGGCGCGCAAACGCTCGATAAACCCCTGCGCCGTCAGCGTCGACGCGATCGACAGCGCGCCGCCCAACGTGGGGCGTTCGGCGGCGCACGCATCGACCGCGCGCAAGAGAAAGGCGGCATCGTCGTACGCGCTCGTGCGGCTCCCCGGCACCAACGCGAGCGCGGGATCGAACCCGGCCAGCGCGCGTAGCCCCGCCTGCGGATCGGCCTCGCCGTAAAGATCGACGATCACGTTGCCGGGCGCTCGCGCGGCGACGCCGTGCTCGCGCAAGCGCTCCGCCGTGGCCGCATCGCGCACGAAGATCGCGCGCGCGCGGCGCAGCACACGTTCTTCCATTCGCCCGTACGGGGCGACCAGCACGCTTTTAGCGGTGCCGACGTAGACCGTGGGCAAATGGGTCGCGAGCGTCATCAGCAACGCAAAGACATCGCCGATGGCGACGCACGCGTCGTACTGCGATCGCGCCCGGCGCAGAAAACGATGTTGCGCGAGCGTGAGGCCGACGAGGCCGCCGCGAACGTCGCGCACGATGTTTCTCACGTTGCCCATCGCGACGATGCCGCCGCTTGGGAGGCTGCGCTGCGGCCCTACCTCGCGCATCGAACGCGATCGCCCTTCACCCACGAGCGCCAAATGATCGCACGCCGCCTGCGGGCGCAATCGTTGCAACTCGAACGCGAGGCGGTCGGCGATCGCCGCCTCCCCATGTCCGTTACTGACGAAGAGAACGCGCGTCACGAAGCCGGCAACAACGGCACGAGCTCGAATGCGTCGATCCTATGCCGCGCCCGGGCCGGATCGTATTGCAGGTGCGTGCGCGAGACGTAACGCCCGTACGGCCCGGCGTGCACGATGGGAACGTCGCCCGCATATTCCGGCTGCGCGAGCGTATCGTGACTGTGGCCGCCTAAGATGAGGTCGATGCGCGGCACGCGCTCGGCGAGTTTGCGGTCGAGTGCGAGCCCGATGTGCGAGAGCACGATCAAGAGATCGCCTTCCGGCAGCGCGTTCGCGTAGGGCTCGATCGCGTCCCACGGGTCCAAGAACCGCCAGCCGAAGATCCGTTCGAGCGGACTGCCCACCGGATACTGCATGATCAGCGTTCCGAGCAGATGAACGCGCGTCCCCGCTTCATCGAAAGCTAGCGAGCGCAGAAACGGGAGATCGCGCCCTTTGGTATCGAGCAAATTACTGCAGATGAGGGGATGCCGCATCTTTCGCGCGCGCGCGCGCAGCAGCGGAAAGAGATAGTGAAATTCGCGATTGCCGATCGCTTGCGCCATGTATCCGGCCGCGTCGATCTCGCCGATAATCGGCTCGTTCGCGTGGTACACGGTTTGGCTGCCGCGCAGCGAATCGCCGCAATCGAAGAGCAGCCCCGGCTGCGCGGCGCGCAACTCCGCAAGGCGCGGGCCGAAACCGCGATGGTCGTGCAGGTCGGAGGTGTGATAGACGCGCACCGATTACGCGGCGCCCGCGCGCGCCAGCGAGACGATGAATTGCGCGCAACGATCGAGCGCGTCAGGCGGCCCGAGCGCCCGCCGCAACCCGTCGAAGTGCCGCACCTGCACGGAGGGGTCGTCCAGCAGACGGTCCATCGTTTCCGCAAGACGTTCGGGCGTCGCGTCGTCTTGCAGAAGCTCGGGCACGATTTCCTCGCCGGCCACCAAGTTCGGTAGCGTGATGAACCGGCCGGAGTACACGCGGCGCGCGTGTTTCACCAAGATCGGTGCGATCTTGTAAAGCGCGACCACCGGAACGCCCGTAAGCGTCGTTTCGAGAACGGCCGTGCCGGAGGAGACCCAGGCGGCGTCCGCGCCGGCGATCGCCGCCTGCACGCCGCGCTCCACGGTGACGTCCCTCAACCCTTCGCGAACGACGACCGCACGTAACGTCTTCTCGGCGCGCGCGTCGGCCGCGCCGAACGTGCCGTGCAGGTGCGGCCGGCGCACCTTGAGCAGCCGATACGCTCCGACCAACGCCGGCACGTGATAGCGCAATTCGCCGCCGCGGCTCCCCGGGAGCAACGCCACGCGGCCGCCCTGCGCGGGCGGAGCGGGCAGCGGCGTTCGCGCCGGATATTGCGCCGCGAGCGGATGGCCGAAGTACTCGATCGGCAGATCGTGGCGTTTGTAGAACTCGTACTGATGCTCGAACGCGGTCATCGGGACCGCATACGCACTAATCTCCTTCGCGCGCTTGAGGTTATCGAGCCACGTAGCGGGGGGAAAGAGGTCGACGATCGGGCCGGCGTAGTGCGAGCGCGTCCTCAGCTCTTTGGCCAAGCGCACGTTGAACGCGCCGAAATCGATCAGGACGACCACGTCGGGTTTCGTACGCGCGACGTGCCGGGCGGTCTGCCACATCGCGTTCAAGAGCCCGGGTATCCGCGGAATCGCCGCCAGCGGCCCCATGCTGGCCCAGCCGCGATGGTCGCGCCAGATCGTAAATCCCGCGTCGCGCATGCGTTGGTGCCCGATGCCCTCGAACTGCGCCTGCGGATCGTGCGCGCGAATGGCCTGCGCCAGAAGCACGCCGGAGAGTTCCCCCGATGCCTCGCCGGTCGATACGAAGTACCTCACGTCACTTGAGAATGCCGCGTTGCGAGGGAGCTTCTAAAAACGCGATGATCTCGCGACCGGGTTCGGTCGTGACTTCGGTCTTCATCGTTTCGATCGCTTGCGATACGTTGAGTTTCGGATCGTAGATGTGTTTGTAGAAACGCTTGATTTCGTTGCGCTCTTCGACACTAAAGCCGGCTCGCCGTAAGCCGACGCTGTTGAGGCCGTATGGGGCCGCGGGGTTTCCTTCGATCAGGAAGAACGGGGGGATGTCCTTGGTGAGTTTACTCGCGCCGCCGATCATCGCGTAGCGCCCCACTCGCGTGAACTGGTGCATCCCGGCCATGCCGCCGATGGTCGCCGAATCGCCGATCTCGCAGTGGCCTGCGATTTGCGCGAGGTTGCTCATCGTAACGCCGTTTCCGACGATGCAGTTATGCGCGACGTGTACGTAGGCCAAGAACAGGCAGTCGTCGCCCACGGACGTAACCTGGTCCTCGCCGGTCGCGCGCTGGATGCTGACGTACTCGCGAATCGTCGTACGGTTGCCGATTTTGGTATACGCGCGCTCGCCGTAATACTTGCGATCTTGCGAGGCGGCGCCGATGGTCGCGAACGGAAAGATCTGGCATTCTTCGCCGATCTCCGTCCAGCCGTTCACCACCACGTGCGCCTGCAGCACCGTGCCGGCTCCGATGGTGACGTTCTCTCCGACGATCGAGTACGGGCCGATTTCCGCGCCGCGAGCGATGTTCGCATTCGGGTGGACGATGGCTGTTGGATGAATCATTTAAATGTGCAACACCGTGGAATCGGCGCCGAACATGCGCGGATCCGAAGCGATCGAAAACATCAGCTCGCACGAACACGCCAACTGGCCCTCGACTTTGGCCTCCGCGTGCACCCAGCCGATGTTCCGCTTGTGCCGTACCAGAATGACTTCCATCATCAACTTGTCTCCGGGCACGACCGGGCGCCGGAACTTGGCCTTGTCGATCCCCGCGAGGTACGGGGTCTTGCGCGAAAATTCGCCGGGTTCCAAGACGACCGTGCCGCCGAGTTGCGCCATCGCTTCGATCATATACACGCCCGGAAAGAGCGGGTTACCGGGGAAGTGCCCGGTGAACACCGGCTCGTTGAACGTGATGTTCTTGTAGCCCAACGCGCGCACGCCCGGTTCCATCTCGACGATGCGATCGATCAGGAGTATCGGGTAGCGGTGGGGCAAGATCTCCATGATCTGCCGGATATCGATATCAGCCACGGTGCCTCTCTCGTAACGCTTGCGTCACCTGCGCGTGAAGTTCGTGTCCGCTCTTGATCGCAACGATTTCGAAACGGGGCCAAGCGCCCAGCAGCGAAAAATCGCCGATCAGATCCAGGACTTTATGACGCACGACTTCGTTGGGCCATCGCAACGGTTGCATCGGGCCCTCGGCGTCGAAGACCAGCGCGTTCTCCAAAGAGCCGCCCAATGCCAAGCCGCGCGCGCGAAGCGCTTCGACCTCGTGCAGATAGCCGAACGTTCGAGCGGATGCGATCTCGCTCGCGTACGTTGCCGGGTCGATGACGCCGTCGAAATACTGCACGCCGACCGGCGCCGCAAATTCGGCGACGAAACGAACGCGAAATTCGGGAGCGGGCAGAATGATGACGGCGCGGTCGCCGCGACGCATCTCGAACGGGGCGTCGAGGACGAATTCTTTGCGGACGACGCCTTGGTCGACGGTGCCGACGCTCTCGATCGCTTGCGCGTAGATCACCGAACTGCCATCGAGGACGGGGATCTCCGGCCCGCGCACCTCGATATCCGCGTTGCTCACGCCCATGCCGAAGAGCGCCGAGAGCACGTGTTCGATCGTCGAGACGCTCGCGCCGTCGCGGCCGATCACGGTCGCGCGCGAGGTGTCGATGACGTACTCCGCCGTTGCCGGCACGCGCACCGGCCGGCCCGCGCCGCCTGCGAGCACGAAGGTGAGGCCGCTGCCGGCTTCCGTCGGCCGTATGTGCATCGACGCCGGCGCGCCCGAATGCAGCCCGACGCCTTCAAACGTAAGATCGTCGCGTAACGTGGTTTGCATCACGGGCGCATCGTCATGGCGCTTCGCGCTTGCGCTCGCGCTCCAAAGCATCGACACGAGCTACGAGCTTTGGCAGGCTGCGAATCATGACCTCTCTTTTGAGTTGGTCGCGGTGGTCGCGAGCCGGGTTTCCGGAGACGGTGGCGCCGTCGGCCACGTCGCCCCATACGCCGGTTTTGCCCGCAACCGTGGCGCCCGATCCGATGCGCATGTGCCCGCGCGTGCCCGACTGCCCCGCGACCTTGACGAAGTCGCCGAGCGTCGTCGAACCGGCAAAGCCGCTCTGCGAAGCGATCGCGCAGTGCCGGCCGATTTGACAGTTGTGTCCAACCTGCACGAGGTTGTCGATCTTGGTACCGCGACCGACGCGGGTGCTACCGGTTTGCGCGCGGTCGATGCAGGTGTTGGCGCCGATCTCCACCTCGTCGTCCAAGACGACGTTTCCGACCTGCGGGATGCGCTCCAGCCGCCCATCGACGAAAGCCCAGCCGAAGCCTTCGCTGCCGACGACCGACCCGGCATGCAACACGACGCGATTGCCGATGACGCACGCTTCTAAAACGGTCGCGCGCGGATGCAGCCACGTATCTTCACCGATCGTCGTGCGGGCGCCGACGTGCGCGCCCACGCCGATCACGCTGCCGCGGCCGATCCGGGCACCCGGGCCGACGTACGCCATCGCGTCCAGGAAGACGTCGTCGGCCACGGCGGCCGTAGCGTCGACGACGGCGCTGGGATGGCGAAACGGCCCCGCGGGCTTGGGCGGGCGCAGCCCGCGCAGCAAATGCGCGAGGGCTAACCGCGCGTTCTCGACCACGATCAGCGGCTTGGCCGGGGCCTCGCCCACCGGCACGGCCGCATCGACGAGGACCGCCGCGGCGCGGCTCGCCATCGCACTCGCGAGGTAACGCTCGTCGGTCGCAAAGGTCAGCGCATCGTCGGTCGATTCTTCGACGGCGGCGATGCGAGCGATCGCGAGCGCGCCGTTACCGACCACGCGTCCGCCGACGCGGTCGGCGAGTTCTTGCAACGTCCCGAGCACGGCGTACGGCCTATGGGGAGGGCGACGGGGTCGCCTTCTCGGTAATGTTGAGCGCCTTTTCGATCTCCGGCGTGATATCGACGCCGCCGTAGCCCACGCCCTCGCGCGTTACGACGAGCTTGAGGTTCTTCTGCTGCGCGATCTTACTCGCCGCATCGCGAACCTGCTGCGTCAACTGCTCGGTGATCTTCGCGTATCGAGCCTGCAGAGCGAGCGCGTCGCGGCGCTTTTGCTGGAGGCTTTCCTTCTTTTGCGTGATCGACTGCTCGTCGAGCACGAGCTGGTTTTGGTAATTCTGATAGGTGGGCCAATTGGCGACGATCCGTTGTACGTCGACCAATCCGATCGGGCTTGAGGAGCCGCAGCCGGCCAGAAGCGCGGCGGCGAGCGTGGTGATGACGATAGTGTGTTTTTTCACTCGTGTAGACTCTCGATATCCTTGATAAGATCGTTCGTTAGGTCGTAACCGCCTGGGGCAGCTTTGACGCCGACGAGGGCGACGGAGAACCCCCGTTGCTTGGCGAGGCGCGCCGCCTCCGTTTTGAGTTGATCGGCCATCTGGCCGGTGAGCTGATCGTGGCGTTTCTGCAGCGTGGCGAGCTCCGCGGCCGCGACTCCGGTGGCCCCGACGTCGGCTCCGTGGAGTGCTTGAAACTGATTGGTGAGATCGGCCTTGGTGGCGTTGAACGTATCGACGGTTTTCTGCGCGTCCGCGGCAAATTGCTGCCCGTACTGCCGATGGATCGCAGCGATCTGCGCCCGCACGGCAGGCGGGATGTTGGCCGGCAGGCTCGGAGGGGCCGCGCTGCGGAGCTGCGCCCCGACTTGGTCGCGGCGGGCTGCGATCTGGGCTTGGGTTTGCGCCTGGATCTTGCCGATCTGCGCGTGGATCTGCGCGTCGGTTTGAGCGCGTACCTGCTGCTGATAGGCGCTCAGAGCTTTGGCGTCACGTTGCCGCAGCGCGTTGATTTGTTCGGCCTCGGAGGCGTCCATCGCCGCGAGCTGGTCGCGCAGGCGCTTGTTGGTGGCGGCGTCCAAGGCAAGATTGTTCAAACGCGTTTTGATCGAAAGCCTCGACGCCGCGTCTTGCTGCGTCAACCGCAGGGAGAGATCGGTCTCGTCCTGCTGATACTCCATCGCTCGTCCGCGGATTTTTTGCTCGGCCTGGCGTTGGAGTTGCTGGACGATCGCGTTGCTCGCGGCATTGCTCTGCGCGACGACGCTGCGTTCGTATGCGAGAAAATCGCTGCTTGCCGCTTGCACCGCGGCGCGAGATTGAGCGGCGGACTGCGCGTTCACCTGCGCACCGACTTGGGGACCGCCGCTAATGCCCGCCGCGGCCAATGCGGCCGCGATCGCCTGTTGCTCGCGCGCTCCGTACTGCGCCTGCGCCGCCGCGATGGTTTTGTTCGCGCGCTCCTGAGCCGCGACGAGTTCGGCGTTGAGGACCTTGGTCTGCGAGGCGATTTCGGCCGCGCTGCGCGGAACGTTCGGGCCCGCCGCCTCGAGATCGATCGCAGCGATCGCATCGTTGATCTGCGAGAGCTGGCCGTAGAGGGGGTGATGCTTGACGACGTCGTTGATGCGAACGTACGCGATGCCGCGAATCTGCGGGGAATTGACATCGACGCGGCCGCATCCGTGCAAGAGCACCGCGGCCGCGAGGCATGCCAAAAGCCCAGCGCTATTTACCGAGCGCATTTTGGACATCTTTTGTGATGTCCGTTCCCCCGAAGACGATGTCGGCGCGATCGACCACCAGGAGAAGCTTCTTCTGTTGCGCGACGCCGGCCGTGACCGATTTCACTTGATCGGCCAGCGGTTTGAGTAATTGATCCCGCTTGTCTCCGAGCGTCTTGTTGAAATCCGCAGCGACCTGCTGCTTCTGCGCATCCGTCTTGGCTTGCGTCATCTTCGCGGCGAAGATCTTGCGTTGATCCTGCGCGAACGCGGCGAGCGCGTCGTTAGCCTGCTTGATTTTGGGCGACGCGTCGAGCGCGGTGTTGTCGACGAACCCGATCTCGGACGGCGGCGGGGTGGCCGTCGGCGGCGCGATCGCCTGGCCGCTCTTAATGAGGCCCTGCACGTCGCCGGTGATATCGACGCCGCCGTAGACGACGATGCGCTTGTCCACCACGACCGAGAGATTTTTCTTGGCCATCACCTGGGCGATCGCCAACTGCGCCCGCGTGAAGAACGGCCCGACCAGCTCTTTTTGCTTGTCGGAGAAGCGTTGCTGAAACTGCATCTCGATGTTCTGGCGGTCGGCGTCGGATTTCGCCGCCTTCATCGCGGCTGCGAATTGCCCGTCCAGCTGGGCACGATAGGCGGCCAGGCGCTGATTCGCCGCGACGAACTCCGGCATGCTGCCGATTTGCGCCTGATCGAGATATCCGATGTCGGTAAGATCCGAAGCGATCGCGCTCGGTACGATGGCAAACGCGAGCGCGACGAGCGCGATGAGAGCTGTTAGAGACCGATTCTTCATGACTTCCTTATATTAGAAACTCTGGCCGATGCCGAAACTGGTGTGCGTGCCGTTGGCACCCTTTGCGAAATCGACGCGAACGGTACGTAGGCCGAGTTGCGGTACGTCGAAGCGGAAACCGAACCCGTAGTCGCCGCGAAGCGACCAATTCCCCGGGTATCCGACGATGCGATTGGTGTACGGGTCCAGGAGCGGTTGAGCGCCGCGGATCCGATAGTCGAGTTCGTCCACGAAAAACGCCAGCGTAAGTTTACGATCGGCGGTCAACGGTTGCCGTAACTCGGCCTGCCCGAGGTAGGCGTCGGTACCGTAGAACACCTGTTGATACCCGCGCATCTGTTGGTCCGAGAACGTGAACAACTGGCTGGGCGGGATGACGCCGGTCGATAACTGCGCGACGCCGTGAACGCCGAACGTCGCATTCTTGAGCACCGGGAAGAAGCGCGAGATGTCGAGCGTCGTCTGCGTGAAGTTGAAGCTCGATCCGAGCCCCGGTGTCGAGATCGCCTCGTTGAGCGTCGCGCTCACGCCGGTGCGCGGATTGTACGGGTCGTCGAGGGTGCCGACGCGGAAGCCGAACGACGCCTGGTTGAGCTGGTAGGGTTGCCCGGTGTTGACGTTCGCGATCGAACTCGCTGCGATGCCGAACGAGCCGTTGATATTCGAGGTGTTCGAGTTCAGCGGCCCCGGGGTGGGACCGATCAGCACGTTCGGCTGCGAGCCTTGGAAGAAATACGGCGTCGGCACGGTCGTGTTGTACTTGACCTGTTGTCCCGAGAATCCGACGAACGCCGTGGTCGGAATGCTCAAGCGGCGGCCGACTTGGACCTGCGCGCCGAGCGAGGAGGACGAACTCGTCGCGACGATGCCGGTGATTTGCGATGAATTCGTGCTCGGGTAGAGCGTTACCGGAATCGGCGCCGGCGTTCCGCCCACGATCGGTACGGCCGCGATGCCGGACGTCGTTCCGATCGAGTAGACCGGATAGTAGTACGTCGAGCCGTTTTGGAAGACGCTCGCCGAGAGCGAGTACTTCTGCGTCTTGGGGTTATTGCCCAAGTACGGGATGCCCACCGAGAGCTGGCTCTGGTTGGTGCGCGAACCGCGCTGGAACTGCAGCGAGGCCGAATCGCCGGTGCCGTGCAGGTTGGAATCCTGGTATCCGAGCGTTCCGTACAGGCCCTGCCCGGTGATGCCGCCCGAGTATCCGAAGCCGATCGAAGCCGACGCGGTGCGCTGCTCGGTGACGTGCCAGATCAACGTGCCGTCTTGCGGCTTCTTGGGATCGGGCTCGCCGGGCTTGAAATCCGGCTCGACCTTCGAGAAGAATCCGAGCGCGTTGAGGCGTTCGTAATCGCGCTTGATCGCATCGGTGTTCACGACCATGCCGGGGCGCACGAGCAATTCGCGACGGATCACTTGATCTTTCGTGCGCGTGTTGCCGGTGATCTGCACTGCGACGACGCGGGCGACGTAGATGTCGTACTTGACGTCGGCGGTGCCGTTCTTGAGATCGATCGACGACGGGTCGATACCGCCCTCGAAGTTTCCGAGCTCGACGTGCAACTTGTCGTCGTAGAACTTCTGCAACGTTTTCGTATCTTCGTTGCGGAGCGTATCGGAGAAGACGACGCCGGGTTTTGCCGCGAGCATGGGCAGCAGCACCTGCGGCGGGAGCAACGGGTCGCCGCCGATGATCACCTTGCGAATCGTCAAACCTTCTTGAATCGTCAGCGTCAGCGCGCCGGTCTTCGAATCGAGATTGATGTCTTTGACGTGCGTGGGCACCTGGCCGCCGAAGCCGATCCGCTCGTAGTAATTATTGATCTTGAGGACGTCCTGGCGGAAGGTGTTCGTATTGAAGACTTGGCCGACCGAGAGATCCATCAACGCCAACAGCGTATCGCTCTTGACCGTGGTGTTGCCGGTAAAATTGATTGCGGTAAGCACGGGGTTCTCGACCACGCGATAGGTGATCGCGACCCCACCGGGCCGCGCCCGCACGAGCGGCGGGGCGATGTCGGCGAAGTAGCCCAGCGCGTTGATGCGCGCGAGGTCGCCTTGGACGACTTTAGGATCGTAGGTGGTGCCGGGTTGTGCTTGGACGACCGCCATGATCGTTGACGTCGGCACGTGCAAATTGCCGGTGACATCCACCGAGACGATCTTTGGCCCCGTCGCCGAGATGGCGGCCGATGGCGCGACGAAGGTCACGAGGACGATGAGGGCAAGCAGAGCGACTGCGCACCGGACCAATGCGCTAGGCGCACGCCGAAGGTCAAAGGTCATGCGTAAAAGTTGTCCCTTAATGATTTTGAAGGATGCTGACGCGGTCAGCAAAGGTAACGCGCCATGCACGCGTCCTGTTTCGATTCCGGGACCCCGTGTTCGCCCTGGGGTACCCCGCTCCTTGCCGGTCAATTCTCAGGCTCGCCTTTACCAATATAAACGTTGGAACGTAAAACTGAAGCCGCTCTGCCCCTGGAGGGGCTCGCCGATCGTCACCCTGGTATTGGAGCTCAGGCTCGAATTCGGCGTCTGGAACAGCTTGGTCTGGCCATTCTGGAAGAAGAAGCTGAGCTGCGCGCTGGTATTGGGATTGGGAGCGATCGCCAGACCGAACGACTGGCGCGTGGGGATCCCGAAGGTCGTGGCATAGACGAAGCTCACCGTGCGGCCCAGGAGCCGCCGGGCGCTGAAGCCCACGTTTCCATAGTAGTCGACCGTCAGGTTCACGTCCGAGAAGCCCAAGCCGGCGGAGAGCGCGTTCTCGATCGGCGAGAGGATGCCGGCCGCGAACTGGGCGTTGAGGATATTGAAGGCTTCCTGGCCGACCGTCAGCGTGCCGCTCGATCCTTGAAAGACGCCGGTCCCCGGCAAGGGCGCCACCCCGAGCGGGCCCGCCCCGGCCGTCGGCGGAGCGCCGACCTGGCTGAACTGGATGCCGTTGATGAAGCCGCCGAAGGGGGCGATCAGGGCGATGATCTGGTCGCGCGTGTAGCCGGGCGGATTGGAATCGAAGGCGACCTTGAGGTTATCGAGCTGGCCGCTGACGACGATCGTAATGTCGGCCGACCCGTAAGGGTTACGAGCGATGTCCGGGTCGGGATTGACGACGTGGGTCTCGCCGACGGCGTGGAGGGTGGGGACGATGCCGTTCTCGGGCGTGAAACGGACGTCTCCCTGGCGTACCTGGAAGGCCCGGTCGAAGTAGGTGAGCGTCCCGCCCGTGGAGGTAAAGGCGCCGGCGAGGGTCGGCGCGGCGAGCGTCCCGGCCAGATCGACGGCCCCGGTCGCGCCGATGTCCAGGCCGGCCCCGTACCCGCCGCCGCGGACGCGCACGTTCTTGCCGGCGGCCATGTGCAGGTTGAAGGCCAGGTCGATCGGGAGGCGCCCGGCGTTGGCGTTCCCCATCGCCGAAAGAAAGGCCGAGAACGGGATGGTCGCGTCCGAGAGGCTGGCGGTGCCGCTCAGCAGCGCCTGGCCGCCCGCCGGCCGCCGGAGAGCGACCTTCGCGTCCAGCGTCCCGCTCCCGTAGCTCGGAAGATCCAGCTGCGCCGAGTTCGCCACGGCATCGACGGTGTAGGCCGCTCCGGCAAACCCGTTGGCGAACGCGATGCGCCCGCTGCCGTGGAGCGCCCCGCTCCCGAGCTGAGCGCGAAAATCATTGATGCTCGCTTGGGTCCGGTCGAACGTCAGGGTCGCCACGGCGTTGGTGACCGGGACCCGCTCGTAGTCACTGGCATACGAGCCGCCCGCGATGCCGAAACGCCCCGAGATCCGCGGCGCCGAAACCGACCCGCCGACCCCCAGCACCCCATCCACCGTCCCCCCCAGTTTGCTGCTGTGGCCCAGAAGCGTATCGAAAACCGACGGGTCGAGATCGCTGACGTTGAGGGCCAGGCTAACCGGGGCGCCGGCGGGCCCGATCGCAAAGGGGGAGATCTCCAGAGGCAGCGAGCCGGCGATCGTGGCCTCGCCGCGCGCGAACGTAAATCCCGCGTTGCTGAGTTCGAGCGAGCGGCCGTGCAGGCGCACCGACCCGAACAGCGAGGCGACCGGCACACCGTAGAGGTTGACGTTCTGCGCGTCGAAGCCGCCCGCGAACGTCGGCGCGCGGTACGAACCGCCGACGTGCACCGTCGCTTCGAAATCGCCGCTCACGTTCACGGGTTGGCGCGTGAACGACGTGATCAGCAGCGGGAGATCGCTCGAAGAGGCGTGGACGTCGAGATCGAGCGGGTCGTTCGGTTGCAGGCCCACGCTACCGCTCGCACTCGCGGCGACGCCGGGCGCGGTGAGCGACGCGCTCTCCAACGCGATGCGCGAGTTCTGCGATCGTACGCGCACCTGCGCGTTTTCGATCGGGAGCGGGCCGATCGTGCCGTTCCGCAACCGCATGTCACCGGAGACCGAGAGATGCGGGTAGCGGCCGCGCACGAGCCCGGTACCGAAGGCGCGCCCGGTAACCGGTATGCCCGGGAAGCCTAAGGCCGCCACCCACAGCGAGAGATTCAGGTTGTCGAGCGAACCGTGAAGATCGTAGCTCGAGCGGCGTAGCACGTTCGCAAAGTTCGGCGAGGGGACCAACGCCATCGATCCGGTTCCGTGCAGCGTGCCCTGCGAACCGCCGACGTCGAGCGAGCCGCGTAACGTATCGCGCACGCTCGTCCAGTTCGCCCGGGTGTTGCCGATGGGCAGATTGCGATAGCGCAAGTTTGCGATATCGACGTTGCCGTTGGTACGGATGCGATGGAGCGCGGAGATCGCGCCGACGCGCACCGCCCCCTTACCGTCGAGCGTATCGCCCGTATTGAAGAAGTTGTTGAAATCGGAGAGATCGGCGTGCGGTGCGTTCACGAATGCGGCGCTCAAATCCGGCCGCGTGGCGGCCGCGAAACGCGCGGACGTTCTACCGACGACAACGGCGCCGTGGCGCGCGATGATCCCGCGACGATCGGCCGCAATGTTCGCGTACGCATCATCGAACGGCAAACCGTTGAGAAATCCCGCCGGCACGCCGATGCGCCCGCTCACCGACGGGTTGAGGCCGCGGCCGCCGATCGCGACGTTCGCGTTGTAGGTTCCTTCGGTCGGCAACCCGCCGACGTGCAACGTGCTCAACGTGCGCGCTACATCCGCGGCCGGAACATCCGCCTGCAACGCGTACGTCGGCGCGCCCGACGACAGCGCGCCGACGTTCCCTTTCAGGATCGCGTACGCGCCGTTGAAATCTCCGACAACGTGCGAAAGCTGGGCGCCGTCGCCGCGCAACGCGACCAGGCCCGCTCCGTCAACGCCGATGTTCTGTACGCGTCCGTTCGCGACGGCGACCCCGCCGGCGAATTGCGGAATCGTCGCTCCCGGCGTGATGCGCCCGTTAACCGAAACCGTCCCCGCATCGAGGGGGAGCCCGATCCCGCGCAAGTGCGCGCCGTCGAGTTGCGTACCGATCAGGGCGAGTTGTTGGCCGGCGGGCGCGGCCGCCGAGTAGGCTCCGGATGCGACGACGTGGCCGCCGGCAACGTCGGCGCGAGCGCCGTACACGTGCAGCACGCCGTTCTCGATCGCAACCGTTCCCGACGCGGCGGTAACCGGCACGCCGCGAACGTTTGCGTTGCGCAAGCGCACGTTCTGCGCTTGCACCACGATGCGACCGGGTGCGATCGAGAGCGCCACGGTGCCCCGGGCGTCGCCGCTCGCCGCGATGTTTCCGAGGAACGGCCGCAGCCCCGCGAGCGTGCCGCTATACGCTCCGCGCGCGAGCAGCGCGTTCGTCGAGACCTCTCCGTTACCGTTTAACGAGCCCCACGGCCCGGTCGCCGCCAGCCCATCGACGCTCGCGCCGTCTAACGATCCCGCGAACGATCCGGAGAGCGTATCGATCGCCACGCCCGCAACGTGCAGGCCGTGCGCCGCAAGGCTCCCCGCCACCGTCGCCTTGGTGCCGCTTCGTCCGCCGCCCGCAAGCGCAAGCCGGTCGATCGTTCCCGCAACCGCCGGCAACGCCGCCAGAACGCTGCCCGTAAACGGAGCGCGGGCGGGCACGCTCAGCTGCAAGTGGCGCGCGAACGCCCAGAACGAACTGCGGTCGGTTTTGCGATCGAGATGATAGCTCGCATCGAGATCGCCGCGTCCGGTGTGCACCCAGAATGGCGCGACGTCGACGCGCCCGTCCGGCTCCATCGCCACCAGCGCGGCCGCGCGTGCCACGCCGCGCGTCGACGCGACTGCCGCCCGCACGCGAAAGTTCGTGCCGGTACCCAGCCCCAGCGCGTCGACGACGATCGGCTCGCCGCCCAACAGCATCCCGGCATACGGCAAACGATCGGCCGGCGCCACGGCGTGCACGACCAGCTTCGAGGTGATCTGATCGCCGAGCGCGAGCGTACCGCCGACGATAAATCGCGCGCCGTCCGCGCTGGCGCGCAACGGTGCGATCGCGACGATGCCGTTATTCAATGCCACCTTCGCATCCATGTTCGTGAAGGCGATGCCGTCGTACGTCACGCGCGGCGCTTGCGCGTTCACCATCAAGAGCGGTCCGTTGGTCGCGCCTTCGATCAACAGTCCCAGGTGCGCTTGCCCGGCAATCGGCTGCCCTTGCGAGAACGCCAGCGCGTTGCGCAGTTGTGCGAGATCGCCGTAGCCCGAGACGCCGAAGCGATATTGGAGGTTGCCAAAATCGAAGAGCGCGCCGGCGCCGTGGACGGGAATATTCGCAATCGTCGCGGTGAGGCTCCGCGCGAAGAGCGTCCCGTCGACTAATTCGAGCCGCGCCGCGATGTGATCGAGCGGCTCGCGTAAACCGACGATCGCCATTCTGGCGTCGGTCACGTCCATCGCGCCGCCGAGGTGATAGGTAATGGGTTGGAACGGCACGATGCCGAGCGCGTAAGCGCGCACGTCGAGGTTCGTGGCATCGCCCGCGAGTATTCTCGCCGCATCCGAGTTCACGATGAAATTCCCGATCGCTTGCATCGGAAACTTCGCCGCCTGCAAACGGTGCATCGCGTATCCGCGCGTTTCGTCGACCGTCCCGCTCGCGGTAAACGGTTCGAGCTTGGCTTCTTCGAAATCACCGTGCAAGGTGTAGTGCGTGCGGGCGGCCGTATCGATCGACGCATCGAGGTTGAGGTTGGCGATGCGGATCGTGCGCGCGGTCGGATCGAGCGCCGAGGGATCGCGTAACGCCCCGCCCAGCCCGCGGATGCGCACGGTCATACGAAAGGGAACGCCGTTGGGCGGAAGCGGCGGCCCCGGAACGGCCGCCTTGGCCTCGGGGATCCGAATGTTGTAGCTTCCGTCCTTATAGCGTTCGATCGTGAAGTTCGGGCGGTCCACCGCGATGGCCGTAAGCCCATAGCGATGCGTGCTGCCGGGCAACAGGTCGCGTAGCGAGTACCAGATGTCGATGCGCGCGGCTTCGAGCACCGGGGCCCCCTTGCGGGTCACGCGCACGTGCAGCAGCGCTCCATGATCGATGCCCAAGCGCTGGTCGCCGATCTGCACCTGGTAGCCGGTGGCAAGCCCGAGCGACTCGGCAATGACAAAACGAATCACCTCGTGGCGCCGGGCCACGAGGATACCGGCGAGGATTAAAACTGCCACGACGGCAGCAGCGATCCGCTTGCCCAAGCTCCCTCCGAGAGTCGTTATACCCTGAACGCACAAAAGGACCCCGCCGGTGCGTGGCCCATTTTCTTCTAGCTAGCCGATCGCGGCGATGAAGGCCGCGGGCGCGCTCCTCGGGGTTGGGGGACCGTTCGTCGACGCGCATCCTGCGCGTCTCCTACTCCTACGTTTTTGTGCAACGGCAAAAG
>DAHUXY010000279.1 GCA_027315505.1 Vulcanimicrobiota bacterium
TCCCTGCATGTGCGCGCGCTCGGTACCTACGATGGTGCGCTCCGTTCGGCGATTCTTGCGGTAAAGGACGGGCGTCGCGATGTCGCTGCGGCTCTAGGGGCGCGCATGGCAGCCCTGTATGTGCCGGGGCCGCGCTGGGTGCCCGTACCGAGTTCGCGCGCGCGCGTGCGAATGCGCGGCATCGACGGCGTGCGTACGATCGCCCTGCGCGCTGCCGGCGAGGCGGCCTGCGCCGCGCTGCGACGGGCCGGAAGCGATGCGCAGCGCGGCCGCTCGCGCACCGAACGCATCTCGGCGAGCGGACGATTCACCTGCGTGGCGGATGTGCGCGGGCTGCACCTGGTGCTCTGCGACGACGTCTGCACGACGGGAAGCACCCTCGAAGACTGCGCCCACGAGTTGCGCGCAGCCGGCGCCCACGTGGTTGCAGCGGTCGTGGTCGCCTTGGCGTAGAAGAAGCGCAGCATGGAGACCCTGAGCGCGCTCGATCGCCTCTTTCTCGAACGCTCCTACGAATTGGCCGCGCGCGGCATCGGTAACACCTCCCCCAATCCACAGGTCGGGGCGGTGGTCGTCCGCGACGGCGCGATCGTCGGCGAGGGCTATCACCACCGGGCCGGCCTCGCGCACGCCGAGGTGGTAGCGCTGGCGCAGGCGCAAGACGCGACCGGCGCGACCGTGTACGTCTCGCTCGAGCCGTGCAATCACGTCGGGCGCACGCCCGCGTGCTCGCAGGCATTAGCCGATGCGGGCGTAGCGCGAGTCGTCATCGGCACGCTCGATCCGAATCCCCGGACCAACGGCGGCGGCGTAGCGACCTTACGCGCGCGCGGCGTCCAAGTCGAGGTTGCGAACGATGCGACGGCGCGCGCGCTGATCGAACGCTTCGCACGCGCGGTCGATCGCGATCGGCCCTATCTGGCGCTCAAGATGGCGATGTCGCTCGACGGTTACGTCACCTCGCAGCCGGGGGTGCAAGAGTGGTTGACGTGCGAAGAAGAACGCCTCTACGTGCGCGAGTTGCGCATCGCCTACGATGCGGTGATGGTCGGCGCGGGGACGGTTCGAGTGGACGACCCGCAATTGACGGTACGGCCGGCGCACCATCGCTTGCGCGATTACGTGCGCGTGGTCGCATGCGAGAGCGATACCGTTTCGGAGACATCGCGTGCGATCGCGCACGTGGCCGATTACGCGCCGACCCTCGTGCTCGCGCCGGCCGGCGCCCGCGAGCGCTTCGAAAATCTGCGCAGAGATGCGGACGTGCTGTTCGTCGGCGACGCGACCGCGACGCAGCTCGATCTGCCCGAAGCGATGCGCGCGCTCGCGCGGCGCGGGGTCCAGAGCGTACTCTGCGAGGGCGGCCCCACGATCGGCGGCCGATTGATCGCCGCGGGATTGGTCGACCGGCTCTATTGGGCGATCGCACCGGTGCTGCTGCGGACCGATACCGCCGTGCCCGTGTTGGCAGGCGCCGACCTTGCATCCTTACGTCAGCGCGTGGCGATCGATAGCGTCGAGCGCGTCGGTGACGATGTCGTCATTTCGGGCACGCTTGGCCCCGCACACTCTGGAGGCACGGATGTTTAGTGGACTGATCGCGTATCGCGGAACCATCGTCGCGATGGATCGTCCGCCCAGCGGCGGTATGAGCTTGGCGGTGCGCTGCGAAGGCGTGGCGACCGAAAAACCGGAACCGAAGGATTCGATTGCGGTGAACGGCACGTGCTTGACGGCAACCCGCATCGACGGCGAGACCGTCTGGTTCGACGTGATACCCGAGACGATCGAACGAACGAACCTTGGCGATCGCAGTATCGGCGAGAGCGTGAATCTCGAGTATTCGCTGCGGATGGGCGACCGGATGGGCGGCCACTTCGTGTACGGCCACGTCGACGCGGCCGCGCGGGTGATCGCGCGCGGCGCCGAAGGGCAGGGCGAGCGCGTGCGCATCGAGCGGCCGCCGGAGCTTGCGCCGATGATCGCGCAGAAAGCGTTTATTGCCATCGACGGCATCAGCCTGACCGTCGCGACGGTCGGCGATGGGTGGTTCGAGGTCGCGCTGATCCCCGAGACGCTCGCGCGCACGACGCTCGGCGCGCGGCCGGTCGGATCGAAGGTAAATCTCGAAGTCGATCCGCTCGCGCGCTACGCGTACGCCGCGGCTTGCGCCATGGCCGTGCCCGAGGAGGCGCACTGATGCCCGCGTTTCGCGAAATGGTGGCGCCCGGTACGCGCACGTTTGAATCGCGGTTGCGCGTCCAGTGGGCCGATGTCGATATTGCCGGCATCCTGTATTTCGCCGCCTATTGGCGCTTCGCAGAGTTGGCCGAGATGGATATGTTCCGTGAACTCGGCTTCCCGTACAATACTGTTTTCGACGAACTGGATTTCTGGCTGCCTCGGGTGAAAGCCGAAGCGCAGTACCATGCTCCGGCGCTAATGGACGATTGGTTGCGCATTCGCACCCACCTGGAGCACGTCGGCGCCTCGAGCGTGCGCTGGAGAAGCGTCGTCTTCAACGAGCGCACCGGCGAAGCGGGCGCGCAATTCGTCCTCACCGCCGCATGTATGGATCGCACCACGAAGAAGAGCAGGCCGCTCCCGGAACCGTTGCGCGAAGCATTGCTCGGCGCGCTGAACTATTAAGATTGAGAGAACCTTGCGCGCGCACGATAGGGGTCGTTCGCGCGCAAGGGAAGCGTTGCGGCGGAAAGAGGTTTCTTTTATGAAAGCTATTGCAGCGATTTTTATAGCCGCAGGTCTTCTCGCGTTTCCAACCCTCGCATCGGCCGGCACGTTGAGTTTCGTTTGCCATGACGTTCTCTTGCCGGCTCCGGTTCCGGGCGATAAAGACGGCGATCAAGTGTTCATCTCCGACCTCACGATGGTGCCGGGATATACTGCGCGGTTGCACTCGCATAGCGCCAGAGAGTATCTCGTCGTCGAGCGTGGTACGGCCACCGTCACCGTAAAGGGACAGGCCGCAAAGACGGTTCGCGCCGGTTCGGCTATCGTGATTCCGGCCAACGTTCCCCATACGATCGCAAACCTGACCAAAATGGACGGGCTCGAACTGCTCAGCTTTAAGGTCGGTTCGGCCAAGCAGCCGTACACCAACATGGATAAGCGCCCGCGCGTTCCTTGCTCGAAGCCTTAGGCTAACGCGGGACATCCCTAGAAAGAGCGGTCGCGAGCGGCCGCTCTTTTTTCTATGCGGTCGCATTGCTCACGTGCCGACGTTGCGCGCAAGACGCCATATCGGCGCCCCGTGCGGCCTTGCTGCCTTGCCGCTTCTAACCTTGACAATTGTCAAGACGCTGGCGTAGCGTGGGGCTATGAGCGACTTTGCGGAGCAACTGAATCGGGCCATGGATGGGGCGGGGCTCTCGGCTGCTGCCTTGGCCGAGGCCTCCGGGCTGACGGAATCGGCGATTTCGTTGCTACGGGCCGGGCGCCGGGAGCCCTCGTACAAGACGCTCGCACGGCTCTCGACGGTGCTTCCGGATATCGCACCCCAGCCCGTCGCGCGCAAGAGCCCATTCGACAGCATCGAGGATGCGATCGCGGATATCCGGGCCGGCAAGATGGTGGTGGTGCTGGACGACGAGGACCGGGAGAACGAAGGCGACCTGGTGATGGCCGCGCAGATGGTCACGCCCGAGGCGATCAATTTCATGCGCAAGGAGGCCGGCGGCCTGATTTGCGTCCCGATGCTCGGGCGGCGCCTTGAGGAGTTGCAGATTCCGCCGATGGTGCGCGACAACACCGCCGTGCACGAAACGGCCTTCACGGTCTCGGTCGAGGGCCGCACGGTGACGACCACGGGAATCTCGGCGCACGACCGGGCCGCGACGATCAAAGTGTTGCTCGACCCGAATGCCAAGCCGGCCGATCTGCTGCGCCCCGGGCATACGTTCCCGTTGCGGGCGCGCGACGGCGGCGTGCTGGTACGGGCCGGGCAGACCGAGGCTTCGGTCGATCTTGCGCGGTTAGCTGGGCTCGACCCCTCCGGCGTCATATGCGAGATCATGGCGGATGACGGAACGATGGAGCGCTTGGACGGGTTACGAGTATTTGCCGACAAGCATAACCTGCGGCTCATTACCGTAAAGGATTTGATTGCATATCGCATGCAGAACGAAAAACTCATCAAGCGGATCGCCGAGTTCGATCTCCCCACCACGATGGGGAACTGGACCGGCATCGCCTACGAAACGACGATCGACGGCAACACGCACGTCGCGCTCGTGATGGGCGATATCAGCGACGGTAAAGACGTTCTCGTGCGCGTGCACTCCGAATGCTTGACCGGCGATGCCCTGCACTCGATTCGCTGCGACTGCGCGGCCCAGCGCGACGGTGCGATGGCGTTGATCGCGGCCGAAGGGCGCGGCGTGTTTCTCTACCTGCGCCAGGAAGGCCGCGGTATCGGCCTGGCCGACAAACTGCGGGCCTACGCGTTGCAAGACAAAGGCGCCGATACGGTTGAGGCCAATCTTGCCCTCGGTCTCCCGATCGACAAGCGCGACTACGGCATCGGTTCGCAAATACTCGCGGATCTGGGCCTCAAGGAGCTGCGTTTGATCACGAACAATCCGCGCAAAATCTTCGGCCTCGAGGGCTATGGGCTCAAGATTACCGGGCGCGTGGCGATGGAGACCAAGCCGACGCAATACAACAAGCGCTACATTGCGACCAAGCGCGCCAAGCTCGGCCACATGTTCGGCGATACGGTCGCTTCGTGAAGACCGAGGGCGAACGCGCGGCCGCGCCGGACTGCACGCGCCGTCGCTTTGCGATCGTCGCGGCGCGATTCTATCGCGATCTCACCGACAACCTCATCGACGGCGCGCAGCGCGCGCTGCGCGATTGCGGCGTGGCCGATAGCGATATCTATCGCTACGACGTACCGGGATGCTTCGAACTGCCGCTTGCGTGCCGGAATCTCATCGATACCGAACGCTTCGACGCCATCGTCGCGCTGGGCGTGGTGATTCGCGGCGATACGCCGCACTTCGATTTCGTCGCGGGCGAATGCGCGCGCGGTATCATGGACGTGCAACTCGCGACCGGCATCCCGGTCGGCTTCGGCGTGCTCACCACGGAGAATCTCGCGCAGGCCGAAGAACGCGCCGATCCGGCCCGAGGCGATAAAGGCTACGAAGCCGCGATCGCCGCAGCCACCCTGGTCGTGCTCCCGCAAGCCATGCCCTCCGCAATGCGTTAAGGGAGTACGCTTGCGGTTTTCCCTTGATGTGGGAGCACCTTTGATGCGGCAACCAAGACGTGCTGTTCGGCAGCGTGGATCTCGATTTCGTTCATCAGCATCGGTTAGACCCGCCGAGCATCCGTTACAGGTGACCCTCGATGGGAACGACGTCGTGCTCTGCCGCGCCTATGGGGCGCTGTGGGCATGCGCGGGCGTCTGCACCCACGCCGGGGGCGATTTGGGCGACGGCGCGACGTTCGATCCGCGCACCGGGCCGTTTTGCGCGGGCCCGCCACCGAGCCGATCGCCACCTATACGGTGCTGATCGACGGGGAGGACGTGTTCGTCGAACTTCCCTAGGGGACGCTTGCTCCCGTCGGCAAGCAACGCAGGGATCGCTTGGACGAAAGTCGCATGGATCGGGCCTTGCTTTCTGTGAACCGTGGAGGGTGAGACCTATGGAAGACAAGACGCTTACCTGTAAAGATTGCACGAGCCCGTTCGTTTTCTCGGTGCGCGAGCAACAGTTTTTTGCCGAGAAGGGCTTC
>DAHUXY010000280.1 GCA_027315505.1 Vulcanimicrobiota bacterium
AGAGCTCCGTGCATCACGGATTCGTTCCGTAGTGGATCGCGATCGAACCGCCCATGAGCCGGACATAGCCGCTCTGCGCGAACCCGGCGCGTTCGAAGCGCTCGCGGAGCGCGTCCGCATTGGGATGATGCGTGAGCGAATTGGGCAGATAGGTGTAGGCGCGCTTCGACCCGCCGACGATGCCGCCGATCAACGGCACGAGGCCATAAAAATACAGATCGAATGCCCGTTTGAACAGCGGGTTGGGCGCCTTGCTTACGTCGAGATTGACGAATCGCGCGCCCGGACGGAGCACGCGCCGCACTTCGCGCAGCACCTGGTCGATATCCACGACGTTCCGCAGGCTAAACCCCATGGTCGCTCCGTCGAAGCTCGCGTCCTCGAACGGCAACGCCATCACGTCGCCCTCCAAAAACGTCGCCCGTCCCCGCGCCTCGCGAGGCGCGCGCGCTCGGGCTCCCGCGAGCATCGGTTCGCAGAAATCGATCCCCGTGAGCTCCAGGCTCGGATCGGTGCGCAGCAGATGGAACACCACGTCGCCCGTTCCGCAGCACAAATCGAGAATGCGTCCCCCATGAGGCGGCGCGAGGAGCGCGATGGCGCGTTTGCGCCAGCGCTCGTCGAGGCCCGCGGTGAGAACGCGATTGGCGGCGTCGTAGCGAGGGGCGATGTCGGCAAACATCTCGCGCACGAACGCGCCCTTGTCATTTCCGGGCGGCCGGAGCGTTGGCGTAGTGCTCATAGTTGATCTGTGCGGCTCTTTCAGAACGCCCCGACCCTCTCCTTGTACCCGAGTCTCTTGCGCCCGGCGACCTTTGTCGGGAAGTACGGATGCCATGACAACCCTAGCTTCAACCGAGGGCGTGCTCCGAGCGCTGCGAAGCGCGCGAGACATCACCTGCGCATCGTATGCATTACCGCCCGGTCCGGTGCTCGACGGCCTCGCCTCGGCCGCCCGGCGCGGCGCCCACGTCGTCGTCCGTTTGGAAGGGACTCCGTACGACGATGCCGCGGGCGGCCTGCAACGAGCTAATGCCGCCGCCGTCGCGGCCCTGCGCTCCGCCGGAGCCGACGCGCGATTGCTCCAGCGGGCCCCCGGCGAAGCCTCCCTGCACGCAAAAGCGATCGCGGCCGACGGCGCGCTCTACCTCGACGATTGCAACTGGCCCCGCGGCGGCTGCGATACCATCGTCCGCGAGGACGCATCCTCACGCGCGCGAATCGCCACGACCAAACGCGCCGCGCTCGCATCCGAAGCGCGAACGATCGCCGCCGCATCTCGCGCTTGCGTCGATATCGAAAGCGAATCGATCGGAGCTTACAACAGCGCCTTCGCGGCCATCGACGCCCGCGCGAAACGCGGCGGACGCGTGCGCCTGCTGGTCTCCGCGCGCGATCTACGCGGCAACGCAAAGGAACGAGCCGCGTTAACGAAGCTCGCGAACGACGGCGTGCAGGTGCGAAGCTGTCCCGCCAGCGAGAAGTTCGCGCTAGCCGGCGCCCGCGCATGGCTCGGCAGCGCCAACGCCACGGCCGCATTCACTACGCCCGATCAAATCGATTGGGGCCTCCAAACGCGCGCGAACCAAGTGATCGCGCACCTGCGCTCGCACTTCGATCAACGCTGGATCAAAGCAACCCCGCTACGAACGATAAAGCAAAACGATAGTCGATGAGCACAACACAGCCACGAAGCCTTGAAGGACGGGCGGTCGCAATGCACCGGTCGGGAGCGTGCAGTTTTTTCGACCTGGCCCGGAGGGCCACTTCAAAACTTCGTTCTGTCGAAAAAATGCTCGAGCTGAAAAATTTCATGGATGAAATTTTTGGGCGTCTCCCGA
>DAHUXY010000013.1 GCA_027315505.1 Vulcanimicrobiota bacterium
GCATGCTGCTCCATCGCTTCGTCTCGCAATCCCGTTGATTGCATGCGTTCGTAGGCATCCCGATATTGTCGGCGCGCGTCGCCAAGCGCATAGCGATCGGCGGCTTTGTCGCCTGCAAGCTCCGCATACATAATTGCCCGCTTGTCGTCGGCGCTGCGCTGATAGTGGAACGCCAGCTCCTCGTAATGATCCGCAAGGGAGTCGGGATAGACGTATTCGATGGCCTGCCCGACCGCCGCATGAAGCTTCTTGCGCGCGCGGCGCAGGAGCGTTTCGTACGCGACTTCCTGCATCGTTCCGTGAGTGAAGCGGAAGCGGCTCGAAGATTCGCCGATCGGGATCAAAATGCCGGAGACGCACAGACGGCGGATTGCGTCGTCCACGTCGGCTTCGGGCAACATACGCTGCACGAACTGCACGTTGAATTCACGGCCGACGACCGCCGCATACCGGATGATCTCGCGATCCCCAGGCGATAGCCGGTCGATGCGCTGCAGCATCGCCGCCTGCACGTTTTCGGGGAGCGCCAGCTGCTCGGGAGGTACTGCAAGGCGCGCGAACGCGTCGATCGTGATCGTACCATCCTGCAGCATCGCGAGTGCCGTTTCCTCGATGAAGAGCGGATTTCCATCGGTTCGTTCGTAGATTGCTTGGACGAGTTCCGGCGCCACGTGTTCTACGCGTAGCAGCGCGGTTAGCATCGAAATCGTCGCGTCAAGTTCGAGGTCGGAGAGCTCGATTTGCGTTGCGTCGGGAAGTATGCCGGTTTCCGTGGAGCATACGATTATGCCGAGCGCACAGCTCGAGAGCTCGTGGCGAACTTCCTCAAGGAGCGCTACCGAGACTTCGTCGGCGAATTGCCAATCGTCGAACACCAGAAATCCGGCGCGAGACGTGCATAGATCGCGCAGGAGTGCCAGCACGGCATCCCACAACTCGCGTTGCGAGGTCGCGCCGGAGATATCTTGCGGAGCGTCCGTGTCGAGCGCCGAAGGCAGCGACAGCAAATGAAGCAGCGGGCCGGCATAACCGTGCAGGAGCGCGCTGCCTTCGCACCGTGAAACGACGATCCCCGCCGCATCTTCAGGCGATATATTTTCGGTAAGGCCGAGCGCGGCTTTGAGTGCCTGCGTCCATGGGAAATAGGGAATACGTTGGCCGACCTTGCTGGTGTAACTAACGAAAACGCCAAAATCGGAAAGCTGGGCCGTTGCGACGAACTCGTGAACCAGGCGGCTCTTACCGATGCCGTTATCGCCGGTTATGACGATGCACGTGAGTTCTTCTTTCGCGCGCGCTGACAGTTCGGCCAGCTTCGCCATTTCGGTCATACGGTTCGCAAAGAGCGTGGTGAAGCCGCGGCGCCCCGCGCGCCCATCGTGTTCCGGGACGGGGCCGACGACGAGATATGGCGCGATCGGTTTATTCTTCCCGCGTAGCTGCACCAACTCGAGTTCGGTCATCTCGAAATCGTCGGCGATGGCGGCTCGCGTTTTCGGGGACACGACGATTTCGTTGGGGCCCGCGATCGTCACGAGGCGGGCGGCAGGGTTGACGGTGTCGCCCGTGGTCGTGTAGACGCCGTCGCGCGCGTCGCGCCGGTTGATCAGGACCAGACCGCTGGAAATGCCGGAGTGCAGCGTGAGTTCGCATCCGAGCGGTGCGGCCTGCGCGAGCGAGATTTCCATCACCATTGCGTGCAGCTTCAGCGTGGCGCTGACAGCATCGCACGCGTCGCGACCTTGGGACGTTGGTACGCCGTAGAGCGCGAATATCTCGTCACCGACGAACTGGTTGATCGTTCCGCCGAACTCGGAAACGATGTCGTGTGCGCGCTTTTTGATGGTCGCGGTGAGATTTTCGACCAACTCCGGATCGAGGCGCTCGGACATTGCGGTGTACCCCGAAAGATCCGACATGACGACCGTCGCGACGCGGCGCTCCCCGAAATTCTCTTCAGCCTCTTGAGATTCGGCCGAGTTTGGCGCGGCATGAGATTCGGAGGGTATGGGGGATATTGGGGGGCTCTGCGCGGGCGTCGAAGGCCCTAGGATCGTCCCGCAGCGGCCGCATACGTTCGCCGGGACCCGCAATGCGTGGCCGCAATTCCAGCAAAAAATCTGCAGTCGCATGCCGCAAGCGCTACAAAAGCGGTCCTCGGGGCCGGTGATCTTGCCGCAGCCGGAGCACGGCGGGTCGTGGCCCGGAGGGTGAACATCCGCGTTGGCCATTTAACGGTCTACGCCAACCCGCTTTATCGGACCTGTTGCGGTAGGCAATCCCTCCCATCTTCCAAACAACCATTGCCGCGACGGGCAGCGGCGATCACGTTAACGAAACGCCGTGCAACCACGCGATGAGAATCAGGATAAAGCCAAAAACAATGGCAACCTGCGCGTATTTTATGGCGCCGTTTACGCGCGCGATCTTCAGATCGCGAATGATCGCGACCTTCAGTTGTTCGAAGGCCAGAGACAACGTCTCGTCGGCACGATTTTTCGGCAACTTGTTTTGATGCGCTTCGAGATACTGCTCGCGCCCCGTATCGCCGCGAAATACGAGATCCCAAAAATTATAGCGATCGCTAGTATGCGAGTAAAAGCTTCCGCTCGCGCGGCCTTTGTCGGGTATTGATTCCAATGGATGAGACCGGCCGGCAAGCGCCGCAAATGCCAGCCGCAAAGATAAGCCTAACGTGCAGACAAACGGTAGAATTACGAAAACACAGAGAATGCCCCACTCACGACCGCTGACTTTATCGTGCAGGCCCTGTACGATCTTGTAGGTCCGATCGGCGTTCGCAAGGACCACGCCGATCGTTAAGAGCAGGGTATTTGCCTTCAAGTCTACGGCGCGAATCGTGCCTTGTATATCCTTGATCGACTCGATGAGGAACTCACGGACATCGTATGCGGGGTCGCTCATAACGCTGACTTCGCCACCGCTGATTGATTCCTTCGCCGCAAATCGGCACGGCGCGCAAGCCGGCTGCCCGCGAACCTTTGGTCTGAGCCGGCAAGTCCCATACACGAGAAGGGGGGCTTGGTGAATTGCTTGTGTTGCGCAGAGGCAGCCTCACCATACCAGTCACCAGGAGGCCTCAATTGCTGCAAAATATTACCACTACGCCGTCGCGCCCGCGCGCACTCGAATTCGGCATCTATCGCGATGGCGATAACAATCTTGACGCGTCGCAGAGCCTTGCGGTCGTGCAGGCGCTGCAGACGAGCCAACGCGATCCGAACATCGAGTTTACGGTCCAAGATACCACCGGCTTGCGCGCTTCGCACGGCGACATCGTCGAGGGCAAGACGCACACCGATGGGTTCACGATTGCGGACGGCGCCATCGGTGATCCGTCGATCGGTAAAGCTCACAATATGTCCAATCCGAGCAATCTCGCGCGGTTCGTCGCGCAGACGCTGGACAACGCAGAAGCCTCGGGCGCCAAGCAGACGTGGCTCGATCTCGTCGATCACGGCGGCGGCGACGGCGGCGGCCTCGAGACGCACGACGGCAAGGTGAT
>DAHUXY010000028.1 GCA_027315505.1 Vulcanimicrobiota bacterium
CTTGGGATCCGGCGACGTCGTGATCGCGGCCGGCGGGCATGGTGAGGCGCGCGATATCGCGCCGGCGATGCTGGCTGCCGGAGCGCGCGTGATCGATCTCACGGCGGATTTTCGGTTCGACGACGATGCGGCCTACGGGCTCTGCGAGTGGAATGCCGCGCAGATTCGGGATGCGGACGTGGTCGCAAATCCCGGGTGCTACCCGACGGCGACGCTGCTTGCCACCCTGCCGCTCACGCTCGCGCGCGAGGGCGTTGCGGGTATCGGGACGTTGCAGCGCACCATCGTGGATGCGAAGAGCGGGATCACCGGTGCGGGGCGTAATCCGAGCGTCGGCGCGCTCTTTGCGGAAGTCGCCGGCGATATTCGCGCCTACGGACTCGACGGGCACCGGCATCAGCCCGAGATCGAGCGGATGTTCGCGCAACACGCGCTCGACGCGCCGCTCACGTTCACGCCGCACGTGGTGCCGATCGCGCGCGGCATGCTCGTGGATGCGTACTGCGTCTTCGACGATGCGGTGGACGCGGATGCCGTGCACGCGCTGTATCGCCAAGCCTACGCCAAGAGTGCCTTCGTTCGGGTGCTTGCAAGCGGGCAGACGCCGAGCGTTGCGGCGGTCGTCGGGACGAACGACGCCGAGATACGGATCGACGTGCAAGGGAGCCTCGTGCGCGCGATCTGCGCGATCGACAACCTGGGCAAGGGCGCCGCAGGGCAAGCGGTGCAGAATCTGAACATCATGCTCGGCTATCCGGAGGAGACGGGATTTCATGCTCGCGCAGTTTGTGCTTGAAGACGACGTACGGCTGGTCGCCGTGCGCGGGGGGCTGGGTGCGGTGCCGGGCATTCGTTTGGCCGGCGTGCACTCCGGAATCAAGGCGCGCAAGCGCGACTTAGCGTTGATTGCGTTCGACGAACCACAAGTCTGCGCGGCTGCAGTCACCACCAACGAAATCAAGGCGGCGCCGGTGCTGGTAAGCGCGGAGCACCTCGCAGCGTCGGGCGACGCGATGCGCGCGCTGGTCTGCAATTCGGGTTGTGCGAACGCCTGCACCGGCGAGCGCGGCGACCGCGATGCTCGCGCGACGGCGCGTCAAGCGGCTGCGCTGCTGGATATCCTACCCGCCCAGGTGGTGGTGGCATCGACGGGCGTGATCGGCGTGCCGTTGCCGATGGATCGCCTGCAGCGCGGGCTCGAGCGCTGTGCAGCGCAATTGGAGAACGGCGGAAAATCCAGCCACGACGCGGCCGAGGCGATCATGACGACCGATCGCGTACCGAAACTTTCTGCATACTCGTTCTATCACGGCGGGAAGAAGCACGTCGTGGGCGGCATCGCTAAGGGCTCGGGAATGATCGCGCCGAACATGGCCACGATGCTCGCGTTTATCGCGACCGACGTGCCGATGTCGCGCGACGCGCTGCAAGCCGAACTGCTCGCATGCGTGGACGAGAGTTTCAACATGATTTCGGTGGACGGCGACATGTCCACCAACGACGCCACGTATGCGTTCGCACCGGCCGGCGCGGACGCCCCGCCGCCGGCTTTTGGACGCGCCCTGCGACAGGTGTGTTTGGATTTGGCGCAAGCGATGGTGGCCGACGGCGAGGGCGCGACCAAGACCCTCACGATGCACGTGACCGGCGCGCGCGATGCCGAGCAGGCGCGCGCGGTCGCGCGCGCGGTCATTAATAGCAATCTCGTGAAGACCGCGCTGTTCGGCGAGGATCCCAACTGGGGGCGCATGATCGCGGCGGCCGGAGCGGCCCGCGTAGGGCTCGATCCGGATACCTGGTCGCTGTTGTTGAACGGAAAAATCTGGGTCGAGCGAGGCGCGATCGAGGCGCTCTCCGAGGCCGAGGCCCACCGCGAACTCGAATTGCACGAGATCGTCGTCGAGTTGCAACTCGGTGTCGGCGACGCCCGCGCGACCGCGTGGGGATGCGATCTTTCGCGCGACTACGTGCGTATCAATGCGAGCTACCGGACGTGAGCGAGGCGCTATCGGAGCAGAACGACGCTCTGCTTGCAACCTACAACCGCGCTCCGGTGACGTTCGTGCGCGGCGAAGGCTGCGAATTGATCGACGCGCAGGGGCAGCGGTACCTTGATTTCATCGCAGGCATCGCCGTCTGCGCGCTCGGACACGCGCATCCGGCCATCGCGCACGCGGTCGCCGAGCAGGCCAACACCCTCGTGCACACGAGCAATCTCTACCATCACGAACCGTCGGGCACGCTCGCCCGCGCTCTGGTCGAACGGTCGGGGCTGGCGCGGGCGTTCTTCTGCAACTCCGGCACCGAGGCGAATGAGGCCGCGATCAAACTCGCGCGCAAACTCGCCTACCGCAACGGGGAGCCGGAACGGACGACGATTCTCTCGTGTACCGGCTCGTTTCACGGGCGTACGCTCGGCGCGCTGGCGGCGACCGCGAACGATGCCTACAAAGTTGGATTTGGTCCGATGCCGGGCGGATTCGCGTTTACGCCGTTCAACGACATCGCGGCGCTCGAACGAAATCTCGACGAGAGCGTCGCCGCGTTCATCGTCGAACCCGTGCAGGGAGAAAGCGGCGTGCATCCCGCCGATCCGGAGTTTCTGCGAGCCGCACGGCGCTTGTGCGACGAGCGCGGCGCGCTGTTGATCTTCGACGAAATCCAATGCGGCATGGGCCGCCTGGGGCCGCTCTTCGCATTTGAATCGTTCGATGTGGTGCCCGATGTGGTGACGATGGCGAAGGCGCTCGCGAACGGGCTGCCGATCGGTGCGATGCTGGTGGCGGAACGCGCCGCAAACGGCCTGCAGCCGGGAGACCACGGATCGACGTTCGGGGGATCTCCGGTGAGTGCCGCCGCGGCGATCGCCCATCTCCGCGAGCGCGACCGCCTGGGCCTCGCCGAGCACGTGCGCGCCGTGGGGACCGCGTTCATGGAGCGCTTGCAAGAGCTGGCGAACGCATACCCGTCGCTCTTCGGAGCGCCGCGAGGGATGGGGTTATTGCTCGGGTTGCCGGTTCGCGAACCGCACGAGGCCGGGAGCCTCGTCGCCGCGTTACGCGAGCGCGGCGTTCTGGCCGGCACCGCGGGCGGGAACACGTTGCGCTTTGCGCCGCCACTGATCGCAACGCGCGCACACGTGGATCGCGCGCTCGCGGCGTTGAGCGTTTGCGCGGAAAACATGGCGGGTACCAATATGGAAATCGTTCCCGGAGGATAGAACCATGGCCGTACTCCGCAAGAAGACGTCCGGCAAAAAAACGACTCGCAAGACGACCGCGCGCAAGAAGACGACGACCGCAAAGAAAGCGACGACCCGCAAGAAGACCGTCCGGAAATACGGGCCGAAAGCCTCGGAAAAGGTCGAACGCGCCATGCACGAGATGCACGAGGGAACCCTAAAAAGCGGCGGTTCCGGCAAGGCCGTGACCAGCCGCAAGCAGGCGGTGGCGATCGGGTTGGAAGAGGCCCGCGAATCCGGCGCCAAGGTGCCCCGCAAGAAGAAGAGCTAGCGGCGCCCCCCGTCCGGCCCGCGCAGCGCATCGTAGGAGAGGCGAGCGATCACGGCGTTCTCGTCGGTGGGAATCACCCTCACGCGAACCTGCGACGACGCCGTCGAGATCGTGGCCGCTCCCGCCGCGTTGAGCGCATCGTCGATCTCGATACCCAGATGCCTAAGCGGTTCCATTACGGACGCTCGGAGCGGCGCGAGATGTTCGCCGAGGCCGCCGGTAAAGACGAGTTCGTCGAGCCCATGCAATACCGTTGCCAGGCCTCCGATCGCCTTGGCGATGCTTCGCACAAAACTCTCGATGGCCAGGGCCGCGCGCTCGTCTCCGCGTCGCTCGATCAGCGTTCGTAAGTTCCCTTCACCGCCTGAGAGCGCCGCAAGGCCGCTGCGTTCCTCGAGCATGGTTCGCAGCGCGGCGGCGTCGAGGCCGCGCTTTTCCATGAGGTAGAGGACGAGGCCGGGGTCGATGTCGCCCGGACGAGTGGCCATGATGATGCCGCCCATCGGACTAAAGCCCATCGTCGTATCCACCGGCTCCCCGTCGCGCAGCGCCGTCAGGCTCGCTCCGCTTCCGAGATGTGCGAAAATGCTGCGGCCGGGCAGCGCGGCGCCGATTGCGTTGCGCAGATATTCGTAGGATAGTCCGTGAAAGCCATAGCGCCGCAGATACGGGTCGTCGTCCGTCGGTATGGCGACGCGCTGCGCGATCGGCGGCATGTCGCGAAAGAACGCCGTATCGAAGCAGACGACGTGGGGAATCGCCGGAAAAACATCGCGTGCGGCGGTGATGCCGGCCAGGGCACCGGGTAAGTGCAGCGGATCGTAAGAAACGAGTGCTCTTAGACGCTCGACGAGCGCCGGCGTCACGAGAGCCGGGCGGTCGTCGGGTCCGCCGAAGACGATGCGATACCCCACCGCGTCGATGGGCAGACCGGCGGCAACGGCATCCGCGGCCGCCGCGCTCGCCGCCGCCGCCGCCGCGTCGAGATCCGCGGCCGCGCGATCGTTCCATTGTGCGACGCGCCGCGCGGTGGCGGCATCGGTCGCGTAGATGCCGTATTTCAGCGACGACGAGCCCGCGTTGAGGGTTAGGATATTCAAGGCGTTTCGGCTCGCGACCACGTCCAGTGTTGTACCTCCGGCAGATCGTCTCCGAAGGTCGTGATATAGTTGCGGTGCTCTACGAGGCGGTCTCGAATCAACTGCTTTGCGTGCGCGCCGCGTTCTTGCAGCCGCGCTACGCGGTCGATCGCGTCGGCCGCCAAGTGAAAGCGATCGAGTTCGTTGAGGACCGTCATGTCGAAGGGCGTGGTCGTGGTGCCCTTTTCCTTATAGCCGTGGACGTGCAAGTTGTCGTGGTTGGTACGACGGTAGGTAAGCCGGTGCACCAGCGACGGATAGCCGTGAAAGGCGAAGATCACCGGCTTGTCGGTGGTGAAAATCGAATCGAATTCGCGGTCCGTCAGGCCGTGAGGATGCGCGCTCTGCGGCTGAAGCCGCATAAGATCGACGACGTTGACGACCCGGATCCGCATCTCGGGAACGTGCGTGCGCAAGAAATCCACCGCGGCGAGCGTTTCGAGCGTCGGGACGTCGCCCGCGCACGCCATAACGACGTCGGGCTCGATGCCCTCATCATTGCTGGCCCACGTCCAGATGCCCACGCCTTCCGTGCAGTGGGCGATGGCCGCCTCCATTCCTAACCACTGTAGCTCCGGCTGCTTGCCCGCGACGACGACGTTGATATAATTGCTGCTGCGCAGGCAGTGATCCATGACGGATAGGAGCGTATTGGCGTCGGGGGGGAGATAGACGCGCACGACGCTCGCGGACTTATTCATCACCACGTCGAGAAAGCCGGGGTCTTGATGCGTGAAGCCGTTATGGTCTTGGCGCCATACGTGCGAAGTCAGCAAGTAATTGAACGACGCGATCGGCGCTCGCCACGAAATCGCGTTGGCGGCTTCGATCCACTTTGCATGCTGGTTGAACATCGAATCGACGACGTGGACGAACGCTTCGTACGACGTTAGGAGCCCGTGCCTCCCCGTGAGAAGATATCCTTCGAGCCAGCCTTGCACGCTTTGCTCGCTCAGGATCTCCATGACCCGTCCGTCCGGGCTCACGTGGTCGTCTATGGGGATAACGTGTGCCGTTGAGCAGCGGTCGGTAATTTCGAACAGCGCGTCGAGGCGATTTGAGGCGGTTTCGTCGGGGGCGAATACGCGGAAGGTCTGCGGGTTGGAGCGCACCGTATCTCGCAAAAACAGCCCGACGGCGCGCGTGGATTCCGCGACGCTATTCCCTGCCTTTCCAACGCTCACCCCATAGTTCCGGAAGTCCGGAAGGACGAGCGGAACCAGCAATTCCCCGCCGTTTGCGTGCGGATTGGCGCTCATGCGGCGATCCGCCGACGGTGCCAAGCGCGCGATGTCGGGTCGTAAGCGGCCGTCTTGATCGAACAAGTCCTGAGGCCGGTACGAACGCATCCATGCTTCGAGCTGCGCGAGGTGCTCGGGGCGCCGTTCGAAATCGCCGATTGGAATTTGATGCGCGCGATACGTCCCCTCGATCTGCACGCCGTCGACGTATTTGGGGCCGGTCCAGCCCTTTGGAGTTCGCAGTACGATCGCCGGCCATTGGGGCCTGGTCGAAAAGCCGCGCGAGCGGGCGTCGGATTGGATCTCGCGTATCCGCAGCACGGCCGCGTCGAGCGCCGCCGCGAAGGCTTGGTGCACGAGCGCCGGGTCGTCGCCGGCGACGATCTGCGGCTCGTATCCGTATCCGCGCAATAGCGAGCGCAGTTCGTCTTCATCGATGCGCGCCAGGACCGTCGGCCCGGCAAGTTTATAGCCGTTGAGATGCAGGACCGGTAAGACGGCGCCGTCGCGCGCGGGATTGAGAAATTTGTTGCCGTGCCAACTGGTCGCAAGAGCCCCGGTCTCCGCTTCGCCGTCGCCGATGACGCAGCACACGAAGAGATCCGGATTGTCGAAAGCCGCGCCGTACGCGTGAAGCAGGCTGTAGCCCAGCTCCCCTCCTTCGTTGATCGATCCGGGCGCGTCGGGTGACGCGTGGCTCGGAATGCCCCCGGGAAAGGAGAACTGCTTGAACAGCCGTCGCATGCCCGCCTCGTCCTGCGAGATGTGCGCGTAGCGCTCGCTGTAGGTCCCTTCGAGATAGGCGTTGGCAACCACGGCGGGGCCGCCGTGCCCGGGCCCGGTGATGAAGATTGCGTCGAGATCGTGGCGCCGAATGAGCCGGTTCATATGAGCGTACACGAAGTTGAGTCCGGGCGAGGTGCCCCAATGGCCCAGGAGCCGCCTCTTGATGTGCTCGATCCGCAAAGGCTCTCGCAAAAGCGGGTTATCGAGCAGATAGAGCTGCCCGATGCTCAGATAGTTCGCCGCGCGCCAATACGCATCGACGCGTTGCAGTTCGTCGTCGCTCAAGGCGGCCGTCGGTATACCGGTGTGAGTCTGCATCCTAAACCTCGCGTTTAGACTGGATGTGAAGCGATAGTGGGAGTGACGTCGCGACCGACTCCGAATACACGGTAGACCGGCAACTTTACCAACACGAGCAATACGCCCCAGATCGCGATGGCGATGAGCGTTTGCGCGACGACGATGCGCGGCAGTGGAGGCATCAGGAATCCTCGGAGCGCCATCCAGGATGCCGCGGCGATCGCGAGCGTCGCGCTCGCCGCGAGAAACGCCGAGGGCGGCTCCTTGAAGATCGCGTCTCGTTCTCGTAACGCCAAGATCGCGACTTGTCCCATGCAGGCAAGCGCGAAAAACGTTAGGCCGCGTAACGAGGCGAGGTCCAGGCGGGCCGTCGATCGTTCGTACGTCAATAACGCGAGAATCGCAGCCGACGTGAAGATGCCGATGCTGGCCGAAGCCGTCACGAGGCGAGGCACTTGCCAAGCATCGAAGCCTCGTGACGGTGCGACGCGATCGCTGGAGAGAGAGAGCGTCGCGAAATCGGTGAACACCATCAACGCCACCATCAACGTTGCGGAGAGTACGAAATGGCGAAAGATGAAGAAGCCGATGCCGGTTACCAAAACGATCTCGAAGTATTTCACGATTTTAGCGACGACGTAGGTGAGCATGCGCTGATAGATGCGCCGGCTCGAGTCGATGGCGTTGCGTACGTTCGCTAGGCCGGGCTGCGTTAAAATGATACTCGCAGCGGCTTTGGCGATATCGGTGGCGTTTGAGACGGCGATGCCGACGTTGGCGGCCTTGAGCGATGGGGCGTCGTTCACGCCGTCGCCGGTCATACCGACGACGTGGCCGGCGGCCTGCTCCCGTTGCACGATCTCCAGCTTCTGCTCCGGGTAGATTGACGCATCGACGGATTGGGGAGGGATGCCCAGTTGCGCGGCAACGTGGAGTGCGGTCTCGCGCGCATCGCCGGTCAGCATCCGTACTTCGACCCCGCGTGCGCGAATGTCGCGCACGAGTTCGGCCGCATCCGAACGCGGCGGATCGGCAAGGGCGAGCAGGCCGACGGGGAGCGTTGTCCCGTCATGCGTCATCGTAACGCCGATGACGCGATAGCCCGAGCGCGCCAACGCGGCGGCATCGGTGAACGCCGTGCCGAGCGCAAACGGCGCTCCCTTTTCTACCTTGACGAGCGCGCCCCCGGGGAGCCGAAGCGTTGCGGTTGCGCGCTTGGTCTGTGGGTCGAACGGCACGAATCGCTCGACGGACGGCGGCTCGCCGGGTGCGGGGCTCTGGGCTGCCGCGGCGAGGATCGCAAGATCGATCGGGTCTTGGCCGGAGGCCTCCGACGCGGCGGCCGCAAGGCGCAAAACCTCGGTGCGATCGTATGGTGCGTAGGCGCGAACGTCGGCCACGCTAATCCGGTTATCGGTTAGCGTGCCGGTTTTGTCCGCGCACAACACGTCCATTGAGGCGGCATCTTCGATCGCCGTCAAATGCGTAACGAGGACGCCGCAACGCGCGAGTTCCAGCGATCCTAGCGCCGTCGCGAGCGTGAAAGCTGCCGGGAGCGCGACCGGAATCGACGCCAAGACGACGACCAGCGCGAAGGTCAAAATTTCGGCCGGGGCGACGCGCATCGCAAACGCGGCAATTCCGACAAGAGCGACCACGGCGAGGCTCACGGCCGCGAGCGAACGCACGATGCCGAAGATCAGCCGTTCGATGCTTCCGACCGCGCGGGCATCGCGCACGAGGTCGGCAGTCTTTCCAAAACGAGTCCGGGAGCCGGTCGCCACCACGACGCCGATTGCATCGCCGCGTCGAACGGACGATCCGGCATAGACGGTATCGGATGAGGCCGCGTCGCGGGGAACCGATTCGCCCGTCAGTACGGCTTGATCGATTTGTACGTTTCCGGTGCCCAGTTGAGTATCGGCCGGCACCACGTCGCCGACGACGAGCCGGACGACGTCGCCGGGGACGAGTTCGCGCGATGCGAGGGTCGTCCACGCACCGTCGCGCAGGACCTTGGCATGCACGACGAGCGCGGCATGAAGCAATGCGACCGCGCGCTGGGCACGCCGTTCTTGGAGAAACGCGAGCACGACGTTGAAGAACAGCAGAAAGGCGATCGCGATCGCGTCTTTATCGCGGCCGGCGACCACGGCTAGCAGGATCGCGCCCTCGAGCAACCACGGAATCGGCGACCAAAACTTACGCGCTAAGTCCAGCATCGCGGCGGGACGCACCACCGCAATCTCGTTGGGGCCCTCGCTAGCGAGCGCCGCGCGCGCCTGCGCGCTCGTTAGCCCCGTCTGCAACGCCATGTTCGCCGCATTCTTCTCGCTCCAGCCCGATCTCGATCGGTCCGTCCATCTTCACACGGGCCGACGAAGGTTCCGGGAATGGTCGTTCTTAGAACCTTCTCAGACAATCGTCATAATGCAGACCATGTCCAGCTTGTATCAAAAGCGCCACATCGCATGCCCGTACAACCGGGCCCAAGATATTCTAGCGAACATGTTGCAGCCGCCCGCGAGTTCGGGGCAGCCGCAGGTGGTGCTTTTGGCACTCTCGGAGTCGGCAACCCCGGGCGCCCCGATGAGCAAGGAAGTCGTGGTGACATTCGCTGCGGCGATCGATCCGATGCATTTCGATCAACCCTGGAGCGTGCATTGGCATCCTAAGGGCGGGGGGCTCTACCCCGATTTCGACGGCGTCCTCACGGTCCGGGCGGACGACACCTACGAAACGGCGATCCTCGAAGTGGTGGGAACGTACGAGCCGCCTCTGGGCGCAGTCGGCGAGGTTTTCGATACGGTCCTTGGCTCGCGCATTGCGTCCGCGACCGCGAGAGAGCTGCTGCGCAAGCTCGGCGATGACATCGAGAAGGAATATCGTGAAAGCGAACATGCTAAGCGGCGCTCGAAAGGGTAGCCTGGCCTTGGCGAGCATCGAGATGTACGTCCCCCTCAAGTCTTCGCCGCACCTTGTGTGCGCGTCGCTTCTACGGGTCGTTCCGGCGGTCGCGCAAGGTAAACCGCCGTACGAACGTCTTGCAATGAGCGTAACCCTTCGCGATCTACGGATCGGGACGACCGGTGAGATACAAATTCCGATTAGAACGAGGGTCCAACGCGAAGAAGAGTCGTGGTGCTGCTCGTTGGATATCCAAGCAGCCGATAAGGAGCGTTTTTTTCCGAAGTTCCGGGGGCGGCTAACGGTCGTTCCGGTAGACGCGCAGTGCGAACTCTGGCTCGAAGGGGTCTACGAAGTGCCGCTGGGAAGCGTCGGAGCGTTGCTCGACGCAACCGTATTACGGGGAGCGGCCAAGAATAGCTTGTGGAAATTTTTGCAGTGGCTCGCCGATGAAATCAAGACGGACGCGCGGCTTGGAGCGCTCCATTACGAACCTGAGCGGGCGGGAGGGGAATCGCCGGCAGGGTGATGATGAATGCGGTGCCGCGGCCCTCGCTGGTCGCCACCTTGACGTTGCCGCCGAGCGACGCGAGCAGTTTCTGGACGACGCTCAGGCCGATCCCGGATCCGTTGCCGGACGCATTTTTGCCGCGGTAGCCCGGTTCGAAGAGGTGCGGAATGTCGTCGCTTGCGATCCCGATCCCGGTATCGCTTACGATCAGCATGAGTTCGGTGCCCGGCCGGTCGCAGTAGATTTCCACCGTTCCGCCGGGAGGCGTGTACCGTAACGCATTGAGCAGGACGTTGCGCAGAATCTGGCCGACCCGGGACATATCGCCGCGGAAACTGGTGCACGATGCGAGAGCTTTTCCGCATGGCTCGTAAACGATGCGAACGTTCTTGGCGGTAGCGAGGCCGTCGATCGCGGCGGCATGCGCGGCGATCAGCGAACAGATGTTAAACGTTTCGATCCGGACGACGTCTCCCAGCGGAGCCGCCGCCGGGACGTTCGCGATTTCCTCGATGAGGGCGCTGGCAGAAACGACCGATGCGAGAACGCCGTTGAGCCGCTCGGGCGTGTAGGGGAGCACCCCATCGATGAGCCCTTCGAGATTGGCTTGTGCGATGGTCAGGGCGTTACCCACTTCGTGGCGCAGCATGGTACCGTGCTTGGCGCGCAGGTCCGCTTCTTGTTCCAAATCGCACACGAGCATGAAGAAACGGCCGGCGATCGGGTCGTCCATGCCTTCGAGCAAAGCTTTGGACTCGTCCCAATCGTGCATCGCTGCTAAGTCCATCGCGTGAAGGAGCCGGTCGCGCATCAAGCTTTTCTCATTTTGTATCCGACGCCGTATACGGTCTCTATGTACGTCGGGTCGTGGATGTCGGGCTCGATTTTCCGGCGCAAATTGTTAACGTGGCGGTCGAGGGTGCGCTCGAAAATCGAGCCGTCGTCGCTGAGTTTGTCCAGGAGCTGGGCTCGGGTAAGGGCGTGGCCGCAATTGATCGCGAGCGCTTCGAGCAGCTTGAATTCCGAAGGTGTGAGATGGGCGAGCGTGGATCCGATGCGAACCTCGTGCGCGTCGAAGTTCATCGAGAGATCGCCGATTCGCAGAATGTTGTCATCGGCGCTATTGCCGGCCTGCGGCCGCTCGACGGAGCGGCGCATGACTGCCCGGACGCGTGCCATGACTTCGCGTGGAGAGAACGGTTTCGTGATGTAGTCGTCGGCGCCCAATTCCAACCCTACGATGCGATCGACTTCGTCGGCGCGTGCGGTGAGCATGATCGTGGGAATATTACGGCCTTGGACGCGGCGCAAGATGTCGAGGCCGCTCCCGTCGGGGAGCGTGATATCCAGCAGCATGAGATCGGGAGTTGCATCTTGCAATGCGGCCATCGCGTCGGCGAGCGTGGTGCGGACGACCGTCGTGTACCCGTCGGCCTCGAGGTAGGCTCCAAGCGCTTCCCCGATTTGGGGTTCGTCGTCAACGATCAGAATGTGCGTTTCCATCTCCTCGATATCCACGATCCTGCTTCGCTCCCGGTGCAGATTCTGGGAAGGCGTCCTTCTCAACGTGCGCTCGGCGGGTGTGCTAGCGTCGATACTAGGTTTTGACTATTTAGGCTTCAACCGCCTTCCTGAAGGGGCCGTGGGGGTGCACATGTTTCGGAACATCATCGTTGCGACCGACGCGTCGGAGGCTTCGCATGCGGCGCTCGCATTGGCGATCGGCCTTGCGCGGGAGAGCGGCGGCAAGCTGGTGCTGACGACCGTCATCGATCTCTCGACGCTGTTGGCGCTCTCGGGTTACGAGTCGCCCTACCCGGTCGACGCCATTAAAAGTATGCGAGACGAAGGCCAGGCCAGTCTCGATGCGGGCGTCGCCGCCGCCGCGAAAGAGGGCGTGACCGCTTCTGCGGTGGTTGGCGAGGGGGACCCGAGCGACGAGATTCTCCGCATCGCAAAAGAGCAGCAGGCCGACCTGATTTGCATCGGCACGCATGGCCGCAAGGGCCTGGCGCGCCTGTTTCTGGGAAGCGTCGCCGAGGGCGTTCTGCGCCGTGCCGAGGCTCCCGTACTCGTCACCCGGCCGCACACGCCATGAGCGCCTCCGCGTTGCCGCGCGTCCTCATTCTCGGGGCCGGATTCGCGGGCCATACCGCAGCCCTCCATCTCTCCCACCTGGTTAAGGGCAAAGCCGCCGTCACGGTCGTCGCTCCGGGCAATCGCTTCACGTGGTTTCCAAGCTTGATTTGGGTCGGCACCGGGACGATGTCGGAGGAAGCCGTGCAATTCGAGCTCGCCCCCGTATACGAGAAGCTGGGCTTCGAATACGTCAACGCGCGGGCGCAAACAATCGCGCCCGACGACCGTTGGGTCGAGGTGCAAGCGGCAGACGGCCAACAGCGCAGGATCGCATACGATTATCTCATTAATGCCACGGGTCCATATTTGAATTTCGAGGGAACGCCGGGCCTGGGGCCGGCCGCCGGCCACACCCAAAGCGTCTGCTCCGTCGATCACGCGGTGGCCGCTCGGGCCGCGTATATCGAGAGCGTAGCGCGGATGCGTAAAGGTCAGCGTCAACGCCTGGTGATCGGTGTCGGACACCCGGCGGCGACATGTGAAGGCGCCGCGTTCGAGTATCTGATGAACGTCGATGCCGATTTGCGCAATCGCGGCCTTCGAGACCAGGCCGACTTGATCTGGCTGAGCAACGAGCCCGAGCCCGGCGACTTCGGCGTCGACGGCGTCGAAGCGCGCAAGCACGGCGCGGTCGTCACGGGAGCCGCACTGGTGCGAGGACTCTTCGACGAATCGCACGTGCGGACGCTAATGGCCGCCGGTGTGACGAATGTCGAATCCGGACGCTTGACGTACGACCAGATCGGCGTCGATCCGGCCACGCTCGATTTTGATTTCGCGATGCTCATTCCGCAATTTCGCGGCGTGCCGCTGAAGTATATCGATAAACAGGGGGCCGATATTACGGGAGCGATGACGCTGCCTAGCGGTTTTATGCGCGTCGACGCGGATTACGCATCGAAGACCTACGACGAATATCGTGCCGCGGATTGGCCGGCAACGTACCGGTCACCACTCTATTCGAACGTCTACGCCGTCGGCATCGCGTTCGCTCCGCCGCATCCGCTCTCAAAAGGCAAAAAGTCCAATGCCGGTACCGCGATCGTTGCGACGGCTCCCCGCACGGGCATGGCCTCCGGAATCATGGGACGCACGGCTGCATACAATGTCGCAGATCAAATCGGAGGCCGCGAGCCCACGCACCACGCGCGGATGAGCGAGATGCCGGCGGCGTGCATCGCCTCGATGGGGCAGTCGCTGTGGAACGGGTCGGCTGCGTCGATCGTGATGGTTCCGGTGGCCCGCGACTTCGAGCGGTATCCAACGTATGGCCGCGATCTCAACCTCTGCGACCTCGACGTCGGGCTGGCCGGAGCGTGGACGAAGCGCCTCTTGCACGAAACATTCATGTGGAAGCTGCAGGCCAAGCCCGGCTGGCGCATGATTCCGGAGTAACTATGAGCACTTTTAGCCGGCGTTTCATCCCCTATCAGCTATGGCGCTTTATCGTCATCAACGCAAAAATGTACGCGATAGCGCGCGGCTGGGTTGGGCCGGAGCACTAGCGTGGACCGGGCTCGGGCGCTCGTTGCCCTCGATTGTTCCGCCCCCGAGGCGGAGCAACTTTTGCCGCAGTATTTTGCCGCCCACCGCGATGCGGAAGGGAACGTACTGCTTCGTCTGCGGCTTCCGCTCGGCGACTTCGGGATCCCCGGGAGGCTAGACGTATCGCGAGCGGTGATCGCTCACGTCTATAAACGGCGAGACGAACAGAACCTGAACGACGAGTTCGGGATACGCTGGAAGCCGGAGGAAGGCGGCCCGTTCCCCGAATTCTCCGGCCGTCTGACGATCTGGAGTGAAGACGATCCGGAGCGTTCGTTTTTGGAAATCGACGGTTCGTACGAACCGCCCCTAGGGACGGTGATCGGTGCGGCTTTTGACGCAGCCGTAGGGCGCTCGATCGCGATGCGCACCGCGCAGGCTTTGCTCGAGGATATTCGGGCCGGCATCGATATGCTTCGCCACGAGGCGTTCTGAGTAGAATCCGCTCTGGTTCTTCCTGAGTCATTCCCCTTTATGCGATACTCTACCGTAGGAAGGTGCGCGACTTGCGCACGGCCCCAAATTGGAGAATCGCACATATGTTTAAATCGATCGGCGTTGCCTTAGCATCTCTGGTATTCGCACTGGGACTAGGGGCATCGGCCGCAGCTCCGGTGGCAGCCCACCCGAGTATCGACATCGTAGCCTCAAATTGGAAATTCACGCCCGGAATCGTCACTGCCCACCTCAACGAGCCCACGACCCTGCGCCTGACCTCTAGCGGAGGAGTGCACGGGATTCAGTCGGACGAGTTGGGGATCCCAAGCACCACCATTATGCCGGGAAAATTCGTGACGGTGACGTTCACGCCTAAGAAGCTCGGCACGTATCTCGTTCATTGCGCCGTCTTTTGCGGAGCCGGCCACGCCGACATGGTGTTGACCGTCAAGGTCGTTCAATGATTGGGCGACCGCTACGGCTTGCAGTCGCTTCGATTGCGGGTACGCTGCTGCTGGTGGCGGGGATGGGTGCTCGCCCCGCGAGCGCCATGCCCATCTTCGCCAAGGCCTACGGCGTGCAATGTAGCGTCTGTCACACGTTAGTTCCCGCGCTCAATGCTTATGGGCGCTACGTACAACGGACGGGATATGCGTCTCTCAATCGGGACGTTCTCAAGACCGTCGACCCGATTTGGATCGGCGAACAAATCAACGGCGATAGCGCCGGCGGCGTGAACGCCAACCAGCCGACGTACACGAATTCGATCGGCAACCTCGCCATCCACGCTGCGGGTTACTTAGCGCCCAATTGGACCTATCACGTTCAACAGTGGTTGATCTCGAGCGACCAGACGGGTGGAACGCTGGATACCGCCTGGGTCACGTATAACAACCTGTTTCACCGCGACGGCCATTTGTTTATGGGTAAGATCGAAGCGCCGGGTCCGTCACCGTTTAGCCAGTGGTTCGACCTATCGCCCATCGCTACGCCCGAAATCACCGTTGGCGAGCACGCCTATCAACTCGACGGCAATCGTTGGGGCGCGAAATTAGGCTATACGCACAAATCCATCAACGCGGAAGCCGGATGGCTCTTGAGCGGGAACGGCTGGCCGGGGAGTGCCGACTTCGACACGGTGCCGGGAACCGATAAGACGTTCCAATGGAAACTCGCCGACGCTCGTGCCGACCAGCCGCTGGAATTCGGCGCGTACGGCAGTTCGGGGAGTTACATCGTATCCACCGGAGACGTCGATCGATATACCTCGCTCGCCGGCTATTTGCAGCGCGACCCGCAGTCGCACGGAGTTCCCGGTGTCCTGGCGATGTACCAGGTGGCGAACGATACGAATCCTGGCCTCGATCTCAACGGCAATCAGTTGCCCGCGGCTCGGAGCCGTGCGATGAGTGCCGAGATATACGAGCCCGTGTTCCAAGGGAACGCCGTGATCGGTTTACGCGACGAGTATACCGACGACGGCCTCGGGAACGTGCTCCATTACGGCAACGTCGATTTCGCCTTCAACGTCCCCGGGTTGCAGTATCTGCATGGGTACGTCGAAGCGGGATTGGGAGCTCACTCCGCCTCGCCGAACGGAGGCCCGGACTGGCGCTACACCCTCTGGTGGAGTACGCCGATCGGTAACTAGTTGCAAAAACGGTCCCGATTAAAAAAGCCCCCGTCGCCTAGCGTACGGGGGCTTTTTATTCTTCATATCTTCCCGCGCGTAGCGTATCGTCGATGCATGCTTGGCGAACTGAGCCGCAAGCAAATAGAAGATCTGCTGCTTACCAATATCGTAGGAAGAATAGGCTGCCATGCCTTCGGCCGGACGTATGTCGTACCCGTGACCTACATGTATGATGCGGGCGTCGTGTACGGGCACGGCCGCCTCGGCATGAAATTTCACATGATGCGAGCGAATCCGCACGTATGCTTTGAAGTCGATATGATGGACGGCTTCGCGGACTGGCAAAGTGTCATCGCTTGGGGTGTCTTTAGCGAGTTGCACGGCGATACGGCCGTTCAAGCATTGGATCTCCTCACCCGCGGATTCGAGAGCCGTGTGGCGGGCCCGCCGGGTGAAACCGTTCACCCGAGCCGCAATGTGGAACCCTCGATCGTATACCACATCGAACTGCAAGAAAAGACCGGGCGCTACGAGCGCCGGGTGTAAAGGTGGATAGATGAAAGCGATGACCGACCCCATGTACGATCGCGCGCCGCGCATCGTGATCTGGGAGATGACTCGTGCGTGCCCACTCTCATGCCGCCACTGCCGCGCCGAGGCCATCCCGCGCCGCGACCCCAACGAATTGACGACGGCGCAGGCGTTCCGGCTCGTGGAGGACGTTGCGGCGTGCGACCATCCGCTCTTCGTTTTAACCGGTGGCGACCCGCTCATGCGCGACGATATTTATAAAATTATCGAATACGGAAGCAGTCTCAATCTCTCGATGTCCGTCGCTCCCGCGGTCAGCGGGCGGCTGACGCGCGAAACGATGCGCCACCTCGCCAGCGCCGGTACGCGCCGGATTTCTCTAAGCCTCGATGCGCCCGACGCGCAGGCTCACGACGCGTTCCGCGGCGTCCAGGGTTCGTATCAACGCACGATGGAAGCCCTTGCGCACGCTCGCGAATACGGCATTAGCGTCCAGGTCAACTCGACCGTGACGAAGCAAAATCGCGCGCGCCTACGGGAATTCGAAGCCGTCCTCGCGCCCTTCGATATCGCCCTATGGAGCCTGTTCTTCGTCTTGCCCGTCGGACGCGCCGGCCTGGATATGTGTCTCGATCCGGCCGAGGTCGATGCCGCTTTTGCCGATATTCATGCGGTTGCCGCTAGCGCTCCATTCGCGGTGAAGACGACCGAAGCGCCGCATTATCGGCGATACGCGCTGCAACACGAAATCGTACCGCCGCGCGAGCGTGAAGCCGCGCCGAAACATCCCCCGCTACGTTTTCCGGGGATCGGTGACGGGCGTGGATTCGTCTTCGTCTCGCATCACGGCGACATTCAGCCCAGCGGATTCCTTTCGGAGCCGGTCGGTAACGTTCTGCAGCATTCCCTCCTGGATATCTACCGCGATCATCCGGTCATGCGCAGATTGAGGCGGCCCGAAACGTTTGAAGGTAAATGTGGGGTCTGCGAGTTCGGGCGCATCTGCGGCGGCTCGCGTGCCAGAGCCTACACCACCTCCGGCAACCCCTTTGCAAGCGATCCAAGTTGCTCGTATCGGCCTCAAGCCGCCTCGGCGATCGCGTAAGTTACCAGTCGGGCCGGAGCATTCGCTCCTTACCGAACGAAGCGTTGATGTAGGCCGCGACGCAATCCAAGAGTCGCTCTAGCGTCCTGCGCGCGATTTGCCGCCCCAGGAGCGCGTCGACGGCCCTGCCGGCGATGCCGAGTGGCGGCGTGTAATGCCCTTGGAAGTGAAGCGTCGTGCAAATGCCGTTGGGCCGGGCGGTAACGAGCCCTCGAAAACGCGGTAACGGAAGCGCGCCGTGGACGTGCCATTCCACGACCAAGGCGTCGTGATCGCGCGTCGGATCGGTGAGATCGCGCGTCGAAATGACTTGGGATTCGACTTCCAGCGATACGTAAGAGAAGGGCCCGACTCGAACGCGGTTCGCGGCGTAAAAGCGCTGGACGAGCGGGATGGCCTGGGTAAACGGGCAGTAGACGTCGCGGGTGGCATGAAGCGTCGGCATAGAGGGCCTTTCGCTAGATAGGGGTCCAAGTATATATGCGGCGTGTCCAAGTTGGTGGTGAACGATGTGTGAAGATGTTGCGAAGAGAACGTTCTTCGCTTTATCTTCAGGGGCCGCTATGCTGGCGGCACGATGATCGTTCACGACGCCGCCATTATGCCTGCCCTCGACGTGCCGGAATGGGCTCGCGCGAGCCATTTTACCGATATCGAGTCTCCGGGCGTCGAGTACGCCTTTTTGCGTGCGTGTCGCGGGGAATCGACCCCGTTTACCCCCGTTTGGCTCATGCGGCAAGCCGGGCGGTATTTACCGGAGTACCGGCGCATACGCGAGCGACTCTCCTTTCTCGATCTCTGCCGCGACTCGCAGACCGCCGCGGAGGTGACGGTGGGGACCGTTCGCAAGCTCGGGGTGGATGCGGCCATCATCTTCGCCGACATCTTATTGCCGCTCTTGCCGATGGGCCTGGGCCTGGAATTTGCCAAGGGCGAAGGCCCGCACGTCGAGCGTCCGATTCGCGGGATCGCGGATGTCGAACGGCTTCCGAACGTTAGCGTCGCGGAGACGCTGGCGTTCGTAGGTGAGACGATCGCCCTCACCAAGGCGGAGTTACGTGGTGTCGCACCTGTTATCGGATTCGCAGGCGCGCCATTTACCGTTGCTTCGTACGCGATTGAGGGCGGTTCGTCACGCAATTTTACTGAAACCAAGAAACTGATGTATCGCGAGCCGCGCGTGTGGCACGGTTTGATGGCGTACATAACCGAACTCACGTCGGCGTACCTGCGCATGCAGATCGAGGCCGGCGCCGATGCGGTGCAGCTTTTCGACAGTTGGGTCGGCTGCCTCTCGCCCGGAGATTACGTCGATTACGTTTTGCCGTACACGCAGCAAGTGATCGCATCGCTGCGATCGAGCGTACCGGTGATCTACTTCGGCACGATGACCGCCGGATTATTGGACGTTATCCGCATGACGGGCGCGGACGTCGTCGGCGTTGATTGGCGCATCGATCTGGATGAAGCTCGCGACCGGCTCGGCGAAAACGTCGCAATCCAAGGGAATTTCGATCCGGTAAAACTCTTTGCGGAGCCTGCGGAGATACGCAAGGGCGCGCGCGAGATCCTGGCTCGCATGGAAGGCCGGCCGGGACACATTTTTAACCTCGGACACGGCGTGTTGCCTGGAACGCCGGTCGACGGCGTCCTCGCGTTGATCGATGCCGTGCATGCGTACGATCGACGATGAATCCCGTCGCAACTGCCAGATACGATGCCGTCGTCCTCTTAGGCTTCGGCGGCCCGACGAGTCCCACCGGAATTCGTCCATTCTTGGATCGCGTGTTGGCGGGACGGCCGGTGCCGCCTTCGCGCTACGAAGAGGTCGTGCGGCATTATGTCGATATCGGCGGCGTATCGCCGTATAACGAGTTCACGCAGCGGCAAGCCATCGGCGTGCAGCGCGCCTTGCGTGAATATGGGGTCGATACGCCCGTCGTGGTGGCGTACCGGCACGTCGAGCCCTTCGTTCCGGAGGTGATGCAATCGCTCGCGCGCGAACACGCGCGAAGGATCTGTGCGATTCCGCTGGCACCGCACCAGGGTGCCGCGAGTTGGGATGCCTACGTTCGGAGCGCGCAAGACGCCCTCGAAAATATCGGCGAGGATGCGCCGGTCGTCGACTTCATCGATCCTTTTT
>DAHUXY010000037.1 GCA_027315505.1 Vulcanimicrobiota bacterium
CCGAGCTGCGGCGAACCGCCGATCACGTTTTCGGGAAACAGCATGCGTAACGCAAAGAGATGCTGCACGAGGCCGCCTACATCGCTGCGTTCGAGCATCTTGATGGTATGCACCAGCCGCTCGGCGGTGAAATCGACGTACAAAACCGGCGAGGTAAGCGGCGGTTCTTCGGCTGCGCTCGGCGCGGGAGCCGTTACCGGTGCGATTGCGGGCTCCGGCGCGGCCGTCGGCAACGCTTGGCGTTCGATCACTTCCGCTAGCGCGCGCGGCGGCGCCTCCGCAGTCACGGCGACGGGCGGCGTGTAGGGCTTGGGCGCTTCGGGCAACGGCGGCGGCTCGTAAGCGGGCGCATCGCTTGGGAACGTCCGCGCGATCGAAATCGCATTCCCCGCCGTCGATTCGCCTTGCGCGGGCTGCGCTTGGACGCGCATCGTCGGCGCGGCGAGCGCGAGCGTGTGGCCATCGCTCCACTCCAATACGGCGCGCGTATCCAGCTGCGTCCCGGAAGCGAGCGGATACATCACCACCATCTCCCAACGAATGCGCAGTTCCACGCCGGGGTTCACGTCGGCGAGCACCATGCCGCGTTGCGACCACAGTTGCGACATCCCGCCGTCGTCGGGCACCGGCATACCGTTGATCGCGGTGCTAGACGGCACGTACACCGCGAGGTTGGTCGGCACCACGCGCACCAACAGCCGATCGGCCGGCCCATCGCCGTCGTTGCGCAGGCGTATATCGTAGTAGAGGCGCTCGCCCGCGTTGACGCTCTCGGTCGGTGCGGAAACGAGCTGCGCGTTGCGCTCGAACTCGGGTTGCGCGAACGTCGGAATATCGAGTGCGGGAAACTGGACCGGGCTAATGCCCCGGCCGTGCAGCCATCCATCGAGCAACAGCGCGCGGTTGCCGGGCACCGGCCGCAGCAAACGTAGCGTCAGGCGCGCCTCGTGCGTGGTCTCGGGCGCGACGTCGCCGAAGACCAATCCATCGCGGTCGCGGCGCGCGTCGACCGCGCGTTCTACCGCAAGCTCCGGAGGCATCGTCAGCACGAGCCGCGCGTCGCGCAGCACGTCGGAGCCGCCGTTCGTAAAACGCAGCACCACGTCGACCGTACGATGCGGGCGCAACACGTCGTTGGTTGCCAACTCCCAAGCGACCGCCCCGCGCGCCACGTGCGGGCGCGAACGCACCACGACGCTGGCCGAGCCGAGATCGATCGCGCCGCCGTCGTGTTCGAGCACGACGCCGAGCGAAACGTTCGAGCGGTCCGGCACTTTCGAACCGATGCGCGCGGTGACGGCGAACGTCCGCTCCTGGTGCGGGTTGACGATGCCCAGCGCGATCGGTTCGTGATAGGTGGATGCAGGGTCGTCGAACGATTCGGCGATGCGCACGTCTTCAACGTGAACGCCCGGAATCAGGCGCAGGCGCACGTTGCGTTCGGGCGCGGTGCCGTCGTTGAAGACGTGAATCGTAAAACGCACGTCTTCGCGCGCTTGCGCGATGCCGCGGTCGGCTTCGACGTAATTGCGTGCGCGATTGAAGCGGGGCGCGACGCGAACCGTGAGCTTGCGCGCAAAGGTGCGCTCGCCGCCCTTCCAGCGCAGCGTCGCGGTAATCGGCAGCGCCGGTTCGCCGCCGTTCGGCACGGCGACCGTCCCGGCCAGCCCGACTTCGACGATGCGGCCGGCCGCCAGCGCACCGACGTGCACGTGCAATCCGGCAATCTCTTCGTCGCTCACCGGCTGGCCGTCAACGTGGGCCGAGCCCGGCGAGTAAATCAAGCCCGGCGGTAACTCGAACGCGATCGAGAGGTTTTGCGCGGTTCCGGTGCCCGCATTGACGGCGCGCAGCACCATCGGCACGCGCATGCCGGGCGTCACCACATCGTCGCAGAGTAAGGTGAACGAGGTTTCCTCACCGGCGAAATCGACCGGCGAATCCACCACGACGTCGGCCGACGCGATCGCGATCTCGGCGCTCTCGCGCGAGCCGACGCTACCGGTAGCTTTGATGCGCGTCGCGTCCGGCAACGGCGAATCGATCGTCGCTTGATACTCGGCCGTTACGGATTGCCCGGGGCCCAAACGCTCGCTCACGATCGTCGCCGCGTCGTAATCGAACGCCTCGCCTTCCAGCCCGGCGATCACGCGGCCGTCGATGCGCGCGCTGCGTGCGACGTAGGTGGTGTGTTCGGGCGAGGGCAGCATCAGCACCACGTCGTGCGCGCTCGACGAACCCGTGTTTACGATCGTCGTACGAATCGTCAGCGTCGCGCCCGGCTTGGGCGCATCCGGCGCGGAGATCGTCACCAGCGTCGACGCGTTCTGCAACTGCGGATAACTGCGAACGACGATGCGTTCGATGTTCGAGGCCACCATCGGCGTCTGATCGGTCACCAGCGCCGCCTGGAAGACCAGCTCCGTGCCGTCTTCGATCGTGTCGTTGACGCGGAAGCTGCAACTCACCGTACGCTGCGCGTTCGGTTCTAAATTGCCGACGTTCGCTCCGGTGGTATCGATGAACCGTTCGCCCGGCTCGAGCGGCCGTTCGTCGACCATGTCGCCGTCGGCCACGTGCACGACGCCCTGCGGATGCGCGAAGCGCACGCGTACGCCGCTCGCGGGGGCGCCGCCTAAATTCGAGAACGAGAACTCGGCTCGAATCACCTCGCCCGGCGCAACCGCGCGTTTGGGTTCGATAACGAGCGTTCGCAGGCTCTCGACCAACGCGGGAGAGCCGGGAGCAAAGATTCCGGTCAGTGAGGTGGCGGCCACAAGCCTCTCATTCCCCCTCGCGAGCAACCCAACCTATCGCGTCGCTATTCGAGGAGTGCGATGACGTCGGCGATGCGGTCGGCGCGTTCGCCGGCGTGCGCGGCCAGATAGCGATCGACCGTATCGATGCGGCCGCTCGATGCGAGGGCGTGGGCGGCCGCGGTGGCGACGGCTTCGGACGGGTCGTCGAGCGCGTGTTCGAGGAGCCGGCTGGAACGCTCGTCGTCGAAGCTCCCGACGGCGAAGATCAAATCGCAGCGCGCGGCTTCGGAGAGGCCGGAGAATTCATCGCCCGCTTCGCTCGTCCAGCCCGTCGTGGCGTTCAATCGCTCGCGCTCCGGCATCGCTGCAACCGGCTCGGGCGCGCGGCGCGGCGCCTTCCACGCATAGAGCCCAACCGCGATCCCCGCGGCCAAGACCAGTACCAAGATCGTGGCGAGCACGCGGTTACGCCGGGCTTCCGGCGCGCAGCGATACGCGCACCACGTCGAGCGCGGCGTCCAGGGTGACGTCGCGTTGCCGCTGCAGCGCATCGATAAAGTCGCTTGCCTCGCTATCGCCGAGCGCGTCGAGCCGCTCGATCAGCATGCCGCGATAGTGCGCGAGTTGCGCCGTGGAATCGGGCAGCAGCCGCGCCAAAATCGCCCACGTGAGCGCGGTCGCGAGCTCGGCTTCATCGAGCCGGTCTGCCAAATCTTGCACCTCGTTAGGATCGAACGAGCCACGCAGCACCAGCGCCGCCCCCGGCGCTTCGCTGGGGACGCCGCGCGCGCCGATGAGATCGTGCAGCAGACGCTCTACCGACGACCGCAGCGACGGCGTTTCGATATCGCGAACCGCGATCGTATAATTCGGCAGCCGCAGCTTGATGAAAAGCCGGTCGAGTTCCTCGCGCAACACCTCGCGCAGCGAGCCGATCGAGCCGGTGTGCGCGTCGCCGATGGCATCCGGCAACAACGCGCGAATCGCAAAGAGGTGCGAAATGGCGCCGGCGAAGCGCGCTTCGTCGAGAAAACGCAGGGTGCGCGCGAGACGGTCGGGTGTAAAGGCCGACGCCGTCCCCACCCGGTCGCCCACGATCGACGCGTCGAGCGCGCTTTCGAGCGCCGGATATTGCATGCCGGAGAGCTCTCCCACCAGGCCGCTGCTCTCGCCGTTGACGGGCGTTGCGGGGGGCAATTCGAGATACCGCTCTTCGGTGAGCGCGCGCTGCGCCCCCGAGCCGAACGCGGGGCCCACCATGCCGTCCAGGCCGAAGGGCAAGCCCGGAATCGCGTTCGCGAACATCGGCGTCGCGCGCACTTTGAGTTCGTTGGACGCAAGCTCGTCGGTGCGCTCCCCGTCGTACGAAACGAACGCCGCGCGCGCGATGGCTTCGCCCGCGGGCAAGCCGTTGTGCACGACGTCGCGGAAGCAGATCGTCGCCTCCACGCCCGGATCCACGTCGTTGAGCACGATGCCGCGCTCTGCCGCGAGCGCCGATTGCGCGCCGACGTCGCGAATCGGGACGCCGTTAACGCTCGTAGAATTCGGCACGTAGATAAGCGAATCGGGCTGCGCCATGCGCACCTGCACCCGGCGTGCGGGGCCGTCGCCGCCGTTGCGCACGTGCAGCGTCCACTCGATGGTTTCGCCCGCGTCCACCACGTCGACCGGTTCGCTGCGCAACGTCCCGATCGAAAAGTCCGGCGCGGCGCTCGTGGCAATCGTCAAGCGTTCGAGCGGCACCGGCAACATCGCATCGGCGGTGAGCACCGCATCGAGCGTCACCGGATATTCGCGCGCGAGGCTGCGCAGCAACCGCAGCCCGAGCCGCGCCTGCTGCGTCGCGCCGGGCGCAATTTCGCCGAAGACCAGCTTGGATTTTTCGCGCGTGGCGCCGTCGACGGTTTCGAGCCGCGCCTCGGGCGAGACGTAGAGCCGGACGCGCACGTTGTGCGCCACGTCCGTGCCCACGTTGCGCACGCTCACGATCACGTCCGCGAGCTGGTTCGGGCGCAGCACCGCATCGCTTGCGAGTTCCAGCGTCGAGCTCTCGGGCGCGAACGCGGGGTGCGAATCGACGGTCCAGGTTGCTTCGCCCAGGCTCGTCTCGCCCAGTTCGCGCGTGTGTACGCTTGCGCCGATGCGCAGTTCGCTGCGGTCGGCATACGGCTTACGCAGGCGAGCGCGCAAGGCGAACTTCCGCTGTGCGTAGGGTTCGATCGTGCCGATCTCGGCGGTATCGCCGTCGAGCGTCACGCGCGTCGTTTTTTCGAAGAGGCGCACGTCGTCGAACGCCGGGTCCAGGCGCACGTGCAACACCACGTCGCTCGCGGCGGCGCTGCCGTCGTTCGCGAGCACCAGGTGGGCCTCCACTTCTTGGCCCGGATGCACGTGGCCGCCGCCGACCCGCACGATCGCATTACGGCGCGAGGGCAGGGCGGGCTCGGAATGAATCACGATCACGCGCTCGCGCCGGCGCGAGGGCGCGCCTTCGCGGGCGGGCTCCCACGCGAGGACGGCGGCGATGTCCAGCTCGGTGCCGTCCGCCAGCGGCGCGGCCACAACCGTTTCGCAAAGCAGGTCCACCCGCTCGCCGGCATCGATCCGGCCCAGATCGAATGCGAGCGTCTCTTTTTTACCAAGCCGCACCGGGCGGCCGTCGATGCGTGCCCCGCCGCGCACCGGGATGAGGCTCTCGGGCAGGGCGATCGTCGCGGTGACGCTCTCGGCCGCCGCGGTCCCCGCGTTGAAGGCGCTCAAGGCCACGTTGACGCGGCCGCCCGGCCGCACGTCGTGCGAGGGATCGGCG